>DAIEFN010000009.1 GCA_027325485.1 Candidatus Saccharimonadota bacterium | reverse complement strand
GCCATTGGTGCAATAATGCGGTTCGCCAAACTCGGGGTACTATCTGAATCATGCGTAATATATTTAATGTGCCTCAGCCAGGCAGAGATGGCTACTGGTACGCTAATATAGCCGCCACGCGTAAAGACGATGTCAGGTCGAATTCTAGCTAGTAGACGCCAGCTTTGGCCCAAGCCGTTTACAGTCCGCATTAAATCACGTAAGTTGAGAGCTTGGGTGTGCAGGTCTAATAATTGAGATAGACCCTTATCGCTATAGCGGCGCATCTTTCCCGCTGGGATATAGAAACAGGAGTCAATATCTGGATTTTTCTCGACTACATCGACTAATTTATCGCCTTTTTGGCCAATAAAGACGATTTTAACGTTCGGATCAAGCCGTTTAAGTTCAGTTGCGACCGCTAAAATCGGGGTGATATGCCCCCCCGATCCGGCGCCGGTGACTACTATGGTCATTTAGGCTATGCCTCCTGTTTAAGCGATCTAAATCTCGTGTTGATACATGTGCAGTATAGCGCGATACCTGATAGACCAAACCTGTTGCGGCCGCGAAAAAGACAACCGACGTGCCTCCGTAACTAATAAATGGCAACGTGATGCCCTTAAGCGGCAGTAGTCCAATCATAGCGCCAATATTAATCAGCGTCTCAACACTTATCCAAACCAAAACGCCAACTACAATTAAACGACTAAAATCATCTGGTGCTCCTTCCGCCACCTTAGCCATGCGCCAAAACAAGGTACTAAATAAGGCGAGCAAAATTACAGAACCAATAAAGCCAAACTTCTCTGCGTAAATTGCAAAGATGGAATCGTTATCGGCTTCTGGTAAATATCCGTAAGCTTGCACGCCACTGCCGAGGCCTAAGCCAGCTACACCACCACTGCCAACAGCTATTAAGGCCTGACACTCCTGGTAACCACTGGATTGGCAATTAGCCGAAGGGTGTAGAAATGTCTCAATCCGAGCCAAACGGTACGGAAACGCAATGATAGCAATCATGGCTAAACCCGCTATAACAGCTGCCACTATCGCAAGTTTCTTCACCGGCATCCCAGCAACAAAGATCATAACGCCCATCATGGCCACAATTACGCCGGTAGAGCCTAAGTCGCTCTGGATAATGGCTACAACTCCACCAATTACCAATAAGGCCCCTAAAATCGGCCGTATGGTGCTAACAAAGCTTTTAACAGTACCGCGGTCAATCCTAACCGCTAAGAAATGGGCAAACCAAATTAAGATTGCAAAGATTAGTAGTTCAACTGACTCAAATGAAAAACCAGCAAAGCGAACCCAACGGTGCGCCGGATAACTCGGATTAACTGGTAATACGATAGCTATGAGTGTCGCAAAAGCGGCTACCCAAAGCAGTATCTTATAACTTGCCCGCCAGCGTGAGAGTGGCACTCTAGCAGTAACATAAAAAGCCCCGAGTGCTAAGATAATTGCTAGTAGTTGCCTAAAGACAAAATAATTACCGCTGGTTCCGGTCGTATCTGCTAACGCTGGGCTAATTGAATAAATCAGTACTAAACCAATAACCAGCAGCACTAAACAATTAATCAACAGCCAATGATCAGCTTTATGTTTCCTTTGCGATATGGCTGGCTCTTTATTAAGTCCTAAAGTAGACCCTCTTCTAGGACTAGCGTTGCTGTGACTAAGCATGTCATCTCCCTATCAGGAAAACGGCTAGACCAACCACGGCCGCCACTTGTCCCAATATCCAAAAACGCATTGTCACTTTAGTTTCCGGCCAACCAAGGGCTTCGAAATGGTGATGTATCGGTGAAGAAAGAAAGACTTTCTTGCCATGTCTGAGCTTCTTAGATATCCGGTTTACGATAACTGAGCCAGTCTCCATAACGTAAACTGCACCAATAATTGGCAAGACATAAACTGTATTGGTCTGCATTGCAATAATCCCAAGCGCCGTACCAAGGGCAAAGGAGCCAACATCGCCCATAAAAAAGCGCGCCGGAAAAATGTTAAACCAAGTGTAGCTAAGTAATGCACCAACAATCGTTAAGCAGAAGGCCGCTAGCTCGTACTTCCCCTGTACACCGCAAATTAAAGTGTAAGCCATGAAGGAGGACGCCAGTAGACCACCCGCCAGACCATCTAAACCATCAGTAATATTAACTGAGTTGGCAGTAGCAACAACCACAAACCAAAACAAGATGACAATGCCAAAGCCAATGCTCCATTCGTGAATGCCAGGTAGGTATACTGAGTGCACTCCAAGCTTCTCGTAGAACCAGAGCCCGCCGATTAATCCAACCCCGCTATATAGCATAAATTTAACAGCAGCGCGCATACCAGCAACACCACCGTTTGAACCGCGGATATTCATAATGTCGTCAATGAGACCAATTGCACCAGCCGCTACCATACCAGCAAGTGGGAGCCATGTCTGATCACGCTTTAGGTTAAAAAATAAGGTAATCAGAGCAATTGAAGTAATAAAGATGATGCCAGCCATGTTAGGAATGTTACGTTTATGTTTCTCAGAATGCAGTTTGCTATAGACTGTAGCTTCCCCGCCACTCCAGGCCTCGGTACGCTGTTTCTTCCACCAGCGATACTTATACGCCAGCGTTGTATAGATAGGTGTAATTGCAATCGAAATAGCAAATCCGAGAATACCAAGCAAGAGTGCTCGGACAAGATTATGTGTTTCGATGGTTAAATGTAGCATTTTTAATTGAGACTATCAGTAAGTATATCCTAGAGATGTAGTCTTTAATAGCATTAGCTTTTTGGCAACACGTATCCTTCGTTAATTAACATATGAGCGATATCTGCAAACACCGGTTGACCGCCAAGTGATCCAGCATAGCCAGGCACATTAGGCTTAATGTTATAGACCACTATTACATACTGGGGCTTGTTACCGCCCACAAAGCCAATATAGGTACCGTTAAAAATATTGTTATAGTAGCCGCCGGTTGGTTTAGCGACCTGCGCGGTGCCGGTCTTACCACCTACGCTGTAGTTAGATGGGAAGTTCATGAAGGAAAAACCTCCGTTATAGTAAGCCTGCACCACTCCTTCTAGTAGTGGTACCAGCTCCGGACCGATTTTCGGTGAAACCACGTTACGCTCCAGTACTTTGGGCTGATTAATACTGACTTGACCATTTGGTGCAATAATCTTGTCGACTAATGTTGGCTGGTAATATGTACCCCCATTAAGAACCGAACATAGCGCCGATATCAGCTGAATGGCAGTTAAACTTACACCCTGACCAAACGCGGTATTAGCATAACGCAAGTTGATTGTTGGATCACCAATATTCGCAGGTGGAACATAACCGCTGGCTTCATAGCCTTGCTCGATACCTGTCGGCTGCCCCAGTAAGAAATGACTGACCATATAGTTATGCCAGGTCACAATTCCTTTATTATTAATTTGGGTTCCGCCAGGGTTACTCATCTGCATCAACATCCAGGTGGCGCCGGTATTTAACGACAGTGAAAGAATTGATTGGATAGTCTGGGTCCGTGGGCCACCATCCTGTTTAATGTCATGGATGACAAAACCATTAATCGTCCACTGGGACGGATCAAAGAAAGATTCATTGGGCGTAATTGCGCCAGTGTTTAATGCGGCCGAGGTAGTTAACGTCTTCATGACTGAGCCCGGTTCAATTGGATAATCGACTGCGGCATTTTGAAACAAGCTTTGGTTTGAAACTTGAGCGTAATTGTTTGGATTGTAGGTTGGATAGTTTGCCATGGCTTTAATGTGCCCATTATATGGATCCATCACAATCGCGCTTAAGCCCTGACTATTTGTCTTTTTATACTCATTAGCCAGGATGGTTTCAACCTGTTGCTGAATACCTAAGTTGAGCGTTAAGACAACATTCTTGCCAGGTGTTGGAGGGATTTGCGTGTTATCTTTACTTGAAGCTAATGGCACGCCATTAATATCTGTTATAGCCTTTAGTAACCCTGCCTTACCAGCTAGTATCGGGTTAAGCGCCTGCTCAATCCCATACTCACCAATACCGTTATTATTAACAAAACCTAGAACTTGCGCAGCCAATGAACCGTCCGGATAAACGCGGTAATCCTGGCCTCTAGTGCCAAGCCCTGGATCTTGCAGGGCAACGATTTTTCGGTTTTGAGCTTGCGTCAATTTAACGGCAAGCACGGCATATTGCGTACTTTTATCTGATAGTGCAGCAATATAGCTATTGGGGTCGCCGCCTATAATCTTGCTAATTTGAGTGGCAACTACATACGGCTTTTTAATAAATAGTGGGTCAGCAAACAAAGTGTAGAGTTCTTGATTTAGAACGATTGGCACATCACTGCTACCATCCTGAGCCTCAATAATTCCGCGAGTCGCTGGAATCTGGAACTGCTTTAGCTGGTCACTCAGCGCCGCCTGCTTATAGTGCGCGTAACGGATAACCTGAACGTAAAACAAACGCACACCAAAAATAGATAGCACCACGACTAGCAGGATAGACCAGATTCTAACCCTGCCTGGACCGGTTGATAATTTAGGCCCAAGAGCTTCAGGCATTATTGCTCCTAGTATAACTAATTAATGACTGTAGCTGAAGGTGTAAGCGGGACCATGCTTTTTGCAATGGCACTATTTTGAGCCCGGCTAACAGATTGAAGCTGGGCTGAATAGACGGCTAAATCAGCATTCTCACTCTTAAGCTTATTTTGCTGTTGCTGTAGTGAGTTAAGCGTAAAACCGTAGGCATTGGTTTTTGTGACTTGAGATAAATAGAACAAACCGAGCAAACAGGCTAGCACAATCAAAATGATTGTATTACTAATCGGCCCGAACGTCTTGGCTCGAGCTCGTAGGCTAACTGAATTGCGGTTGCGCCCAGCAAACTGGGAGCGACTTAATGCGAGCGAACTTGAGTAGGTCATGTTTGTCTTTCCTTTGGCCAGCCCTGCCCTTGCGGGCAGAGCCAGTTTTTTTTAGGCTTTAGATCACGCGAACGTGAATCTTATATGCCCGGGAGTTGCTTTTTACCTGAATTGGCATGCGCAGTTCCCTTTCATTTTTGTTTCGCTGCGACCCGCAATTTTGCACTGCGGGATCGCGGATTATTGGCTGTTTCGTGAGGCCCCGGAGCTACCGGGTGTTTGGTTAGTAGGGTCAGGGCGGCATCGTAGCGGTTGCCTGACTCACTGGCAAAATATTGTTTCACTATCCGATCTTCCAGACTATGGAAGCTAATGACCGCAAGACGGCCACCCGGAGCTAGTAATTCAAGCCAGAGGGGTAACGCTTGACTTAGCTGAGTCAGTTCATCATTTACGGCAATCCGAATCGCCATAAATGTACGGGTCGCCGGATGTGTCCGACTATGCCCGACCCAAGCCTTGCGCACCAACCCCGCCAATTCAGTTGTTGAATTGATTGGGCGATTTTTAACAATCAGGTTGGCAATTTTGCGGTAACGCGGTTCTTCACCATAGTTCCGTAAAATTTCCGCTAATTGTTTTTCGCTCGTTTTGTTGACGATATCTGCGGCCGTTTTTTCCTGCCGTTGATCCATCCGCATATCGAGTGGCGCAGTTTTAGTGAAGCTAAAACCTCTACTAACCTCATTAAGGTGCGGTGACGATACACCTAAATCCG
Source organism: Candidatus Saccharimonadota bacterium (assembly GCA_027325485.1). Classification (GTDB taxonomy): domain Bacteria; phylum Patescibacteriota; class Saccharimonadia; order Saccharimonadales; family UBA4665; genus JAJZWH01. The sequence continues at coordinate 16,516 of DAIEFN010000009.1, read as the reverse complement.
CAAGGATAATGTCAAACGTACGGTTTTTTTGAATCAGTTCTTTAGCGCTATTTAAGTAATCTTGGTGCAGCAGTTTTATGCCACTTCCACTAAACGAACTACTTAAACGCTTAAGTGCTGTTTCGTCACGATCAATTAGAACCGACTGGTTATAGTTCCCGGTCAGATTAAGGATCGCGGCCGCATGTCCGCCTAAGCCGGCCGTCGCATCGAGATAGCTTTCACCCTTTTGGGGTTTAACGTACTCAATAACTTCGGCTAGCATCACCGGTTCATGACTATCTACTTGGTGAGAATTTTGATGCATTTTTTTCTTGTTTTTTGTTTTTGTGCAAGGTCACCTATTCAGCAGCCAACTTTTTGTTTTAAAATTTTTGTTTTTATTGGTTCATGTAAAGCATATCTGCAAGAATGGTCCGAAAGATTTAAAAAATCTTTTAACTTCTTACTGCTTTTCACGAAAGATTTGAGAGACTTTGTGTGAGGTGGAGTTTTGGGAGGTGTTTTTGAGAAAAGAACGAAGACTTTTTAGAGTGGTGTCTATTGTGTCCACTTGCTGACTGCCGAATAGCTAACCTCGAGGCTAGTATTCTTGTTTGAAGCCGAATTGTTAAAGAACGTTATTCGGTCAAGCCCGGGTTTTTAACCCGCGCGGTTTTTGACTTAGCCGCCAATACTGGCCGGCTCGCACAGCAATTATGTCTTTACTAATACCTGCGTAGTCTAGTAGCTGCTGATCGAGGAGGATTCTCCCCTGCTTAGCATCCAGTGGACTCTCTATCTTTCCGGTTCGAAACTTTACATTGATATCTGCCGTCGCTTCATCGAGGATATCCCCTTTGAGCGCTGGCTCTACCATGCTGTCCCAGACCGTCTTAGAGTAGAGGTGCAGGTACTTTTTAAAACCGCGGGTAACAACTACGCCACTTTTAAACTCAGCTCGAAGTTCTGACGGTATAGTTAACCGTTTTTTATCGTCGAGCCGGCGTTCAAAGTAATCTATTGTAGCCATCCCTTTTGCTGTACTAGTGGTTTTTATTTTTATATGGTTTGCACTGTTTTGGCGCTTTTCCATAATTGCCACTATAGCGAATATACTACCCACTTCTACCCACTGCAACCCATTTTCTCTAAAAATAGTCGTAGTTTTGACACCACTTTAGGTTTGTTGCCTAATTAACTCCTTTGCATTAATCCGGCTTATGGATAAGTTATGAACCGTTGCATAGCTTAAAAATAGGCTTTAGGAAGCGTAACTGCTCAAATTTGGCACTACTGTTTTGTAGTTGCTCCCCACTGCTTTTTAAAAAGACCTATAAAGATCGCTCGTATCTGTTAGTATGAGTATTATAAAGGCTATGATCCGATTCAAAAGATTATTAATAATGAATACATTATTTACTCACTAGCCCTAGTTGGCTTAATTCTTCCCTGAGCTGGCGCTCACTTAAACCCACGCTTTGTTGGATTAACCATAGACTCATGCCAGAGCGATAGAGGCTTGCGATTAACTTTGCTTGGTCGCTGTAGATTTGTTGAGACTCATTTAAATGTGACTCTTTATTAAGTGCCCTATCGAAGGCGTAGATTGTTTTATCAAGTTGCAAGGAGCGGGTGTTATAACTACTTAAATATAGGCCCTGGTAACTTTTTAATCGACTAAGGGCAACATAGCCCATTCCGTATGTAAAACTACGCTTTAAATCAATATCGGCCTCATTTAAACTCATTCCCTGACACTTATGAATTGTAATTGCCCACGCCAACTTTAATGGTAGTTGGACTAATTCAGCCTCAGCTTTAGTTTCGTTTTCTAGTTTCCAGCACTTGGCTTGAGTTAATAGCACTAGACCACTGTCTTTCAGCTCCACCTGGGGTAAATTAAATTTAAAGCCTACAATCCTCCCCTGTGAACCATTAACGTAACGCCTTAGTGGGTCATTAGCTACAAACATCACTTCGGCGCCCACTTTGAGCCTAAGTTCGCTAGGCGCTAAGACCGATCGTCTGAGACTAAAGGTCGCATCGGTTGGGCCCGTTAGTTTAGCGTAATAGGTGCGACTCTTACCTTCTAGGCGCTCTAAACGAGTGCTATTAATCTGATCTACATCTTTATTGTGAGTCATGAGCATGGTGGTCGGCTGATGCGGGATAGCTTGGCGCTCACTTAGCAATCTCAAATGGAACTTATTAAAACGTTGCTCTCTTAATGCGGATAAAATCTCAGCTAGTTCATCTCCAGTTTGACGGTGTTGCTCACTTAAGTAGCACACTTTAAGTGCGGCTTCCGTCCAACACTTAGCCTTAAAGCAATACTCCGGTCGTGCTACGCTAACTGGCGGTAACTGAAAAAAATCTCCAGATAAGATTATCTGTAACCCGCCAAAGCCAACTTTTGAAGCGCGCGCCACTTTAAGCCAGTTATTAAGTGAATCGAGCGTAGTGGCATCCAGCATCGATATTTCATCTATTATTAAGATCTCAGTGCTATTAAGACGCTGCACTAGACTAGAGTCATTAAGTAGCGACGTCATATCTGCGGCACCTAAGCGATGTTTAGTTCTCATACCTGACCAGGAGTGAATCGTTACGCCATTTAATAAACTAGCAGCTATACCTGTGGTTGCCGTCACGGCGACGCGTTTAGCTCTAGCTTGTGCGGCGCGTATAAACTGTTCAAGTACATAGCTCTTACCAGACCCAGGGGGCCCACATAAAAAGATATTGGCACCGCTAGCCATAAGCTCTAAAGCTCGGGATTGTGTCAATTAAAGCTACCTCACCTTTCAAGGCGGGCTAGATTATATACTTAAAACTTTTATTTTTCCGAGTTGTTTTTTGGTGCGGTTTGGTTATTGTTGCGACGACGACGATTAAGATGATCTCGGTAAGCTAACTGGTTACGCAGTTGATCAATACGGATAACATAATTCTCCCATGGTTTTAGCAAGGAAGAATACTGCCAGTTAGGTGTTAGTACCTTAAGTAGCTTATTCTGGCCAGCTAAATACTCAATTAAACTAACGAAGTCACCATCGCCCGAGACAATAATTGCCTTATCGTAATTTGGCAGCTCTTTCATGGCATAAAGCACTAAATCTGCGTCTATATTGCCTTTTACAGTTGGCTTATAGTCTGCATCTTCTTTATCGCGGTCACTGGCTGAAACATCAACTGTTGGCTTTAAGGCAATTAAAAAGCCCAGTTCATGCATATGTTCATAGAGCGACTCATTCCCCTGCATATAGCCAATAAACATGAAAGCCTTAGTAACGTTAAATTCATCCTTTAGGTAGGCCCTAAAGGCGCGCCAATCCATCTTCCAGCCAACTTTCTGTACGCCTAGGTTTAAGTTCTGGCTATCAATAAAAGCATAGACATTGCTGGCTGCTTTCTTCGGTCTTCGTCTGACACGCATTTTGCTTTATCTAAGCTCCCTCTAGGCCCGTACGAATACTGTTAATTAAATCGTCGGCGCTAATTCTGGCCTGTTTTGCGCTGTCACGGTCCCTTAAGGTTACCGATTGATCCTCAAGCGAATCGAAATCAACCGTAACACAGTATGGCGTCCCGATTTCATCTTGCCGGCGATAGCGTTTGCCAATGTTGCCGTTATCATCCCAGAGCACCGCACCAAATTCCGTCTTCAGTTTGGTATATATCTTGCGTGCTAGCTCCACTAATTCCGGCTTGTTCTTAAGTAACGGGCTAACCGCCACTTTAACTGGTGCCAATTTAGGATTAAGACGGAGCACAATGCGCTCGTCACCACCAACATTATCGCGCTGATAGGCGTCACACAGTACCGCTAGCAACATCCGACCGAGTCCAACTGATGATTCAATGACATAAGGCGTAAAGCGTTCATTACTAGCCTCATCAAGGTAGCTTAAATCTTTGCCGCTCGCTTTAGTGTGGTTTGTTAAATCAAAATCGCTGCGGTTGTGTGTGCCCCATAACTCCTTTGGTCCTTGTGGGAAGTTAAAGTAAATATCGTGAGCCGCTTTAGCATAATGGGCGCGCTCTTTCTCGCCGTGCTCATGCCAACTTAAACTCTCTTCGCGAATACCAAGCTCTTGAATTAGGAAGTTCCAGGCGAAATCACGCCACTGCTGATAAATTACTTCTTGATCCTTGGGGTCAATAAAGTACTGCATCTCCATTTGTTCTAGCTCGCGCACCCGGAAAATAAAATCACGTGGTGAAATCTCATTACGGAACGCCTTACCTATCTGGGCAATGCCAAACGGTAATTTAGCGCGCATTGTTTCTTTGACGTTTAGGTAATTAGTAAAAATTGAACCGGCAGTCTCTGGTCGCAAATAAGCTTTTGCTGCATCATCCTGCAAGGGACCAATCCAAGTTTGCATCATCATATTAAAGTATCTCGGTTGGCCTAAAGGGTTGCCATCAGGCGACTTTTTATCTTTAAGCAATTGCGCCAGTTCTTCTAAATCTGTCGAATCGACTCCAGCTAATTGATCAGCTCGGTAGCGTTTATGGGTAATTGTATCTTCAACCATCGGGTCGTTAAAGCCGGCGATATGCCCACTAGCCTGCCAAAGCATTGGATTTTGAATGATCGCACCGTCTACACCGTAAACATTATCGCGCGCGTGCACCATTGCATCCCACCATAACTTTTTTAGGTTATTACTAAGCTCTACACCAAGCGGACCATAGTCGTAAAAACCAGATAGTCCGCCATATATTTCGCTGGCTTGGAATACAAAGCCACGCCTCTTAGAGAGACTGACAATATCTTCCATTGATGGGCTGTTATTCATAAGCGTGTCGATTTTCTAATCTTACTACTAAATTATACCCTTCTCGCCAGGATAACACTATCCGTTAAAGTTGATGTTCGTAGAGTAGTTTCACTAGTCCGATTAACTGCTGGCTTAAAGCGTCCGCCTGCAAAACCCGACTTAGCACTTTTGGACTTGTCGTACTAAACGCTAGACGCAAAAACTTAATCTGTTCTGGTCCATAAGAACCATCCGCTCGAGCATAAAACGACATGCTCGAAAGATCAAAGTTAAAGTTCTGCCCTTGGGCAAGAGCTTGACCGCTGCTATCGCCGCTCAAGTTCGGCTGATGTCCAGATAAAGCAAGTAGGTGGCAATAAAACCACAGCCTCGTAGCACTCAGTGGCACATCTAAATCGTTTAAGCCAGTTAAGGTAACGGCAATTAGTTCGAAATATGCCGGTTCCGTTTCATCTTCGGTGACATGATTAATAATTTTAAGCAGTTCATAGCCAAATTGTACCCTTTCGATATCTGTAAGTATCTGGGCAAAATTGCTCTCTAAGCGTGCCGAAGTAAGGGTGTGTAGTTCGCTACGCCCACGGATATATGAAATATCACTGATTGAAAACAACTCAATGCCGCCGGCCAACTTGCTCTTAAGTACCCTTACGCCACGGGCCATTAAACGCAGTTTCCCGGCATTCGGTGTAATTATTGTTATGATGCGGTCGGCTTCACCGAAATTAGTACGACTAAGGACGATTGCCTTACTTTTTAGCTGCTGCATAGGTGTCTAACTTTGTAGAATTGCTAAACCGCTCCTTAACCACTCCTATAAGATCAGACAGCGAAGCTGTAGCTTTATAGAGGTACTTAACTACTCCAAGCTCCATAGCGATACCCTCCCGGCTAGCACCAAACTCCGTTGGTGGCACGCTGGAATATATAACTACGGGTATCTGATCCCAGTCCGAGTATGACCGAAATTCACACAAGAACTCAATCCCGCTATGGCTAACTAGTTGCAGCTCTAAAATAACCAAATCGGGCGTCTTAGCATCAGCTTCAATAACCGCTTCCTGAGCAGTTAAGACATGCGTCACCTTAAAGCCCGCCCCCTCTAGTGCAGTTTTTAGAGCAGTGCCTATAATACTATCCGGCTCAACCAGCAAGATCCTTCTTTGTTTAGTCATATAGGGTTATACCGCTACTTTACGTAAGTTCGAGCTACACTAATGCCAGTTGTGATGAAGGTTGCAGAACAACACCTAGGCCATACAACCGGTGGTGACGCGACACGTGCAATTTAAGTTTCATGGCCCTAAAGATAGCATCAGCCACAAAGATGCCGGCCGCCGATGTATGACTAACTTCAACAAGTGGCTGACGCGACATGCCATATAATTTACGGCCCCGCTTTAAGGTATCGCTACTGAGGGTCGGGATATTAGCGTAGACGCCAGCCACGATGCCGTAACGACAGCGATGAGTTGCAAGCTGCAAGGTAGTTTGCTGGCCCTTATTTTGAGCTGGCAAAGCCTCTATTAAAGCACTGGCTAAACCAATAATAGCGGCTTGGAGTCCTTGGCGGTGCGCCATGACTGGCTCATAACGACCATGGATATTGAGTTCCAATGACACGTTATAGAGACGTGCTAATTCGCGTAGTTGTTGATCGGCTTCGTAAAGAATTGAGGAAACCGATACTGCTTCAGGTGCTAATTCATAGCTATGCTGATTCGCTAGTTGCAGTCCAAGTGCGTAACTATCGATTAATTTAAGTCCGTTATCGGCGAGAGTTCGGATTTGGCGTAAGTCGGTGGTCAGTCCTAGACTACCAAGCTCCGCTTGGCGGGCAATCTGGATTAGCGGTAATTTAATTTGCTCTGCCACTGACAACAGAAGCTGTTGTGACAACTTTGAGCCCAGCGGCAAGAGTACACTATTCGTCACGTTTATTAACCTTCTGCCAAAGCTTTTACTGATTAAAAGTATACTCCCTCGAGGCTCAAGCCACCAAGCAATGACCTAAAATAATACAATAAAGTCGAAGAATTTTTAGATTCTAAGGCTGGAAAGTCGCAGTCTGTAAAATCTGACTCGTAAACAATTTAGTGTATTGGGCTGATTCAGTCCAAATTTCTAAGGTGTCGGTCCTTAAAGGAAACATCACCATCACGCCCTGCTTGCTGGGTCGTACAAGACCGTTAATCATAACCCCAACAATACTACTATCGGTTGCATTTGAGAGACTAAACGGTGTAATGCTGAGGCTCGGACCCTGTTGGTTACTTTGCTGCGAGGTGTATTGAGCTAGCTGGATGTTGTAAGCGGTGGCTACAACTTCAATTCTTAGGGCGAAAATACTGCTCTGATCATTAACAGATGGAACTACTCCGGGATTGAAATAAGCGTCTAGGGGGTTGCTGCCAGCCGTATCGACATAGCCGCTCCATGATTTTGGATAATAAACAGTTACACTACCGTACTGCGAAGGACCGGTATAGCTCGTGACCGTTGCATCGTTTTCGGCTTGAAACTTGGCATTTAGTTGAGCAGCTAATTTAGTGTTAGCAAGAGTAACTGCTGTTGCAATTAATTGATCGGCGTTATTTTTATATTTTTTTTCGCCCGAGTACGAAGTTGCACCAAAAATAATAGCTGCCACCAATAGCACGCATACTCCTATCAACGCAATTGCTATGCCGCTAATCATGCCGTCTTGAGATATCTTTTTCATCTTTATGTTTATGGTAACTTAGTTTTGGCCGAAGCGCTAGTGTTTAAGACTATAAAGGAAGACGCCTGCTTCTTCATTAACTGGAGTTAAGTCTTTAAATTTAAAAGCAAAGCTAACAAGTGGCACCTGATTTAAACGTTCAGCTTTTATCTTTTGCTCCAGTTTTGTCATCAAGCGGGGCAACAAGAATACATAGATAGCATCACACTTTGGCCAACTCATTCGCCAAAAATTACCAAATACAACCCTTACCTGCCTCCGATAACGTCTGGTGCGCAACCAGCTAAAAATAAATAGTAGCGGGTTTAGTTCATAGCCAACGACATTTAAACCGGCCTGAGCCGCTGCAACAAGCACCCGGCCATCGCCCGACCCAAGCTCAAGCAGCGTCTGCCCTGGTTTTAAATTAGCCAGTTTAATTGCTGCTTCTACTTGCCTATGCATTGTCGGCAAATACGGTGGTCCAAATACTAAAACAAGCCCAAAGCAAAGCACAAAAACTACCATTGCAGCGTATAGCAGCTCGAGCCACACTATTTTTTCCTAGAACTAACGTCGTTTAGACTGTTTAGCTGATTCTTGGCCGACAATAAGTAATCACTTAGCTCTTTAACTAGCTGTTTGGCATCGTTATAGAGCTTAAGCGAGTCATCAATTGAAGTTTGCTCATCCTGTAATTTAGCAATAATTGCTTCGAGCTCAGCGCTTTTAAGCTGATAGTTAAATTCTACTTCTCTAGAGCTAATCTTATCTTTTGACATAAAGTTATCCTTTGAGCTTTTTAAGCAACTTCGCACTAAAGGTAGCGCGCGCTAGTTCAATAGATACTATACTACCCGTTTTAAGACTAGTGCCGTCACTGGCCTTGCCGTTTGCATAAACAATCGCATACCCGCGCCTGAGGATATCTTTTGGGCTAAGTGCGGAAATTAATCTCAATAGTTCATTGACTCTTGATTGCTCACGCTCAATTTTATGCTCCAAATAGGCCATCAGAAGTCGCTCAGTTTGGACCAGACCATCACTTAGGGATTTCAGACGGTTTAGCAACATCGAGTTTAGTTGCGTCGGTAGCGCCTTAAGATGTTCAAGCTCAACTTTTTTATCCGGTACCAAGAATTCGGCTGCGTTAGAAGGGGTTGAGGCACGACGGTCCGCTGCCAACTCCGCAAGTGAGATATCGCTCTCATGACCAATTGCAACAAGCGTTGGTACGCGGCTCCCGGCTACGGCTCTAACAACCGCTTCAGCGTTAAAGGCCGCTAGGTCTTCAGGGCTGCCACCACCACGAATAATAACAAGCACCTCTGGCGGCTTTGGCGTATCTGAAAAGTGCTTAATGGCTTGTGTAATCTCCTCGACTGCTTGATCGCCCTGAACGCTCACGTTATAGATATCGATTTCTAAACCAGCCCAGCGATTATCTATAATTCGCGTAAAGTCGGCATAAGCAGCCGAAGACTGGGCGGTAATTAAACCAATCCGGCGTGGCGGATAAGGCAACATGCGTTTACGCGCAACATCAAACAGGCCTTCCTGTTCTAACTGCGCTTTAAGTAATTCACTTAAGCGTTTAATGGTGCCGCTGCCGGCAGGAGAGATTGTTGACACCGAAACGCTAAAACCATAACGCGGATGTAATTTCGGTAAACCCCTCACCTTCAGCATCATTCCGTCCTCAAGTGGACCTGGGAGATTGTAAATCGTCCCGAAAAAATGAACGGAAGCCGTTTCGTCCTTAAGATCAAAGTAAAGCCACTTGTCTTTAGCAATCCGGAAATTGGTTAACTCGCCATAGATCACAACACCACCAAAGCTATACTCTAAAGTCTGGTTGAGTACTGCAACAAATTCACTAACACTAAACTCAACTGCTTGGGTCATAAGATCTCAGCACTACGTGGCGGTTTGCCGTGTTTAGATATTTCTTTCTGATAATAGTAATAGCCCGCTGGCAACTGAAGCAGTGTATTTAGCACCCGATACATTATGATTACCGGCACACTGATATTCGGTGACACGCCAGCCGCCAGAAGCACTGCAATCATCAGGGTTTCATATACACCTATACCGCCAGGCATAACAGACACGAACCCGGCAAAGTTAGCTATGCCATAAGCTAGAATCACTGCACCTGGATTAACAAAATGACCAAACGCCAAAAAGACCACAAAGATAACAGCCACCTCAGTTAAGTTCATAACCAAGGCATAGAGCAGCGGCTCGCGCATTTTAGTGTGGTCGCGACGCATTTCCATAAACGTGTCATGAAATTCGTCAAACACTAACCTTGCTTTGTCGATATTTATTGCCTCTTTATCGGATGGCCTCACCCACTGCAGCAAGCGATTTAGCCATATCGTAAAGAACTCAAGTACTTTTTTAATCCGCCGGCGATTGCCAATCGTATAAATAAACACTCCCGTACTAACAACTAGTAAGGTTGAGAGAATGGCCGATACTAGGAGCATGAAGCGGTTAACTTGACCGCCGATTGCCAGGAAGAAAATGCTTAGAAGAATTAAAGATTCAAACGAAAAAATCGTTAACAGCAACTTCATGAACTGAATCATGGTCGCTTTAGCGCCACTAATATCCTCATCTTTAAGGCGCAAGCTGAAATAAGAGATCCCAGCCGCGCCACCACTCGGGAAGACATGATTGACGAAGTTGAGCTCCAGTGAGGCGACCATTAACTCTCTGTACTTAAGCTTGTGGCCAACAACCTTAAATAGCAGTAAGTAGAGTTTTGTTTGGGCGTGGTAATTAAGTGCTTCAAGCGGCACCATTAATACCAAGGCCCAGGCATTAACCTTTAGTAAGTTACGGAAGGTTGTAACTAAGTCATGGCGGATAAAGATCAGTAGCATGACTAAAGCCACTACCGTCACAATATTAAGAATTAGCTTCCACCTCTGTGCAATGAAGCTCGTAATTCTTCCCATAATCAAAACTATTATAGACTAAGCTGAGACTAACTTAGCTAAACGTCGTCTTAGCGTTAAAATATAGAGTAAGTTTTATGCAGAGTTTAATCATCCTTGGACGTCAGCCAGAATTGGGCTTGGCGGAACTTGAAAGTCTATACGGCGCCGCTAAGGTGCGCCCAATTGCTAATGTGGCCGCCATAGTCGACGTTGACCCTTGCCTACTGGCCTTCAACCGCTTAGGTGGCGCCGTTAAATTTGGAAAAGTTCTAACTACGCTCGAAACAAACTCTCTCGATGCAATTAGTAATTTTCTAGTTAAGGCGGCCCCCGAGCACAGTCAAGCCATGCCGCCAGGAAAAATGCATTTAGGCATTAGCGCCTATGGCTATAATCTAGCGCCGAAGCACGTACAACAACTTGGTTTAAAGCTAAAGAGAGCAATCCGGGTTACGGGACGTAGCGTGAGAGTAGCTGCTAATAAAGAAGCTGCTCTAAGTAGCGCTCAAGTAATCCACGGCCAGCTCAGTGGCTCAAACGGCTGGGAGTTACTGCTAATTAAAGACGGAGCGAGTAGTGTTATTGGTCAAACTATTGCCGTGCAAGATATTGACGCCTATTCTCACCGTGATCGAAATCGCCCAGCAAGAGATGCCAAAGTGGGCATGCTACCACCAAAACTTGCCCAAATAATTATTAATTTAAGCGCCGGTCTACTGCCACCTGAAGTCACCGCATCTAACTGTGACGTTGCAACCGGAGTAGAACCCCCAAAAACCCATTTTAAGGATCAGTTGCTACTTGATCCCTTCTGCGGTAGCGGTGTCATCCTGCAAGAAGCCGCAATTATGGGTTACGACTGCATGGGTTCAGATATTAGCCCGCGCATGATTGAATACAGTCAGACTAATCTTGAGTGGCTCCGTTCTTGGACCAAATCTCCACTTCAACCAGAGGTTCAAACCACTATGATTCAAGGTGATGCAACGAGTTTTAAATGGCCCGATCAACCAACATTAATTGCCGCTGAGACTAATTTAGGCCGCCCCTTTAGCTCAATTCCAACAGCCAAACAGTTAGACTCCGTGAAACTAGAATGCGATCAAATTGTGCGCTCTTTTTTGCATAATCTAGGCAAGCAGATTAAAAGTGGTACCCGCTTGTGCCTCGCCATACCAGCCTGGCAAACTGCAGGTGGTCATTTAGTTCACCTGCCCTTGCTTGACTCTATAGAGGTGATTGGCTATAATCGGGTAAGTTTTCACCACTCCCGGGATGAACAATTAATCTACAGTCGCCCCGGACAAATTGTGGCACGCGAGTTGTTAGTTTTAAGCAAGGTATAAAGGAAAAGTTATGAGTCATGTTAAAGCCGGCGGTACCGCCAAAAACGTTCACGATTCCCCGGGACAACGCTTAGGCGTTAAATTATATGGCGGCGAGGCCGTTAAAGTTGGTGAAGTTATCGTGCGCCAGGTTGGCATGACTAAGCGTCCTGGTCCTGGCACTAAAATGAGCCGTAATTATACAATTCACGCCGCTAAAGATGGCGTTGTAGGCTACAAAGTACGTAAAGTCCGCCTATTTTCAGGCAAGTCTGTTCGTCGTACTGAAGTTAGCGTTAGTTAGTTCCTAGGTGGAACCGGATTCGATCAATTACGTCAGCAATTACAACTTGCGACTTTACTAGGTAGTCATCTACTCCTAGACTCTCTGCACGTTGCTTGTCACTGTCTTGGCTAAGTGCGGTCAACATGATTATCTTTAAGTTAGCAGTCTCTGGGGTATTGCGGAGGATATCTAAGACATCAAAGCCGCTTACTTTAGGCATCATTACGTCCAGTAGTACTAAATCTGGATGATAGCTAAGAGCTGAGGCTAACGCGTCTTCACCGTCCGCAACCCTGCGAACGTCAAAGCCTTCAGCCTGCAAACGGGTAACATAAACATTAGCCAAACCGTCGTCGTCTTCAACCAGTAGAATACGTTTATGTGTATCGTTTTTTGTTTGATCCATAATGCTTAAGTTATCTTATATTGCCTGTTTTTGCAAGGCAGCCTTGATGAGACCATTAAATAATGGATGTGGTCGCATCGGTCGAGATTTAAATTCTGGGTGGAATTGGCTGGCTATGAAGTAGGGGTGCTTACTCCCTTCAATCACTTCTACGAGTCCGGACCCGGGATTAAAACCAACGGCTTTAAGGCCCCATGACTCGTATGACGGAACGTACTTTGGATTACATTCCCAACGGTGCCGGTGGCGCTCAACAATCTTTTCAGTACCATATTGCTTGGCCGCTAAGCTACCCTTAGTTAGTTGGCAGTCATAATTACCAAGTCGCATTGTACCGCCAGTGTTCTCTTTGCCGCGCTGGTCAGCCATCGTATCAATTACTGGGTCGGGAGTCTTTGGATCGACTTCTGTCGTATTGGCTAACTGATGACCGGCTAGACGTGCCGCAGCAATTACAGCCATGTGCAATCCATAGCATAACCCGAGATAGGGTAAGTTATTGGTTAGTGCGTAGCTGGCGGCGGTAATTTTACCCTCTACTCCCCTACTGCCGAAACCACCAGGTACAATGACGGCGTCACAGTCTGCTAGAACACTTTGCGGATCGCTATGCTGGCCCAGCTTAACAGCATCAATCCATACTAAGTTTAAATTGGTGTTATTCCACCAAGCTGCCGCTTTAGCCGCTTCAACTACTGACATATAGGTATCGCTATTATCTAAGTACTTAGCGATAAGACCGACCGTAACACTACGGCCATAATCTACTTTCGCCCGAGCGACCATCGCACGCCACTGCGCTAGTTGGCTTTTGCGCCCTTTTGCTAAGTCTAGTTTCTTGAATATCACATCTGTAATCCCACTCTCTTCTAATGTCAGTGGCACTTCATAGATATTCTCAGCATTAGGCAGTAACACGATCGCTTCTTCACTTACCCCAGAAAACAGGCTTAACTTACGCTTTACGCTTCCATTGGCCTTACGTTCACTTCGCCCCACTAAAATATCTGGAGTAATGCCCAGGCCTCTTAACTCACGCACTGAGTTCTGGGCGGGTTTAGTTTTAGTTTCCTGGGATGCTGACAAATACGGCAAATAGACAACGTGAGTGTATAAACAATTTTCGCGGCCCACACGAATTGCAAACTCTCGAATTGCCTCAATGAAGCTTAACGATTCATAGTCACCTACCGTACCGCCAATTTCAACAATATGCACGTCAAAGCCTTCGCCGGCAGCCGCAATAAAATCTTGAATTGCTGAAGTTAGGTGCGGAATAATCTGGACATCATCACCGTTATATTTGCCAGCGCGCTCATCGGCGATCACCTTCGCTAATACCCTGCCGGCCATCAGTGAGCTGTCTTTGCTCATCTCTACATCCGTAAAACGTTCATAGTGTCCGAGGTCTAGGTCTGTTTCTGCACCATCGGCTGTTACAAAACATTCACCGTGTTCGCGTGGATTAAGCAAACCGGCGTCGACATTTAAGTAAGGGTCACATTTTTGTAAGTTAACACTGAGGCCACGAGAGCGTAAGAGGTTTCCGATTGAAGCGGCCGTAATACCCTTTCCTAATCCGGAAAGCACTCCGCCGGTTACAAATATGTACTTAGTTTGGCTATGCGCCACCGTACTACCCCTTGATACTTACGGCATGTTAACACATCTTCTTAATATGCTACAAGAGTAAGTTTGTAACTAATACTACTTATTAGCTAAGTATTGCTCGGCTGCATTTAACTGAACGTCGGTACTAGAGTTTGTTGGCTGGTTGACTACCTCATCTGGTGTGATGCCTTGATGGTTAATATCTTGACCATTTGGACGATACCAGGCTGCAACTGTAACTTTCAGCATGCTGCCATTCTTTAATTTGAGCAGTTGTTGCACTACACCCTTACCAAAAGTCTGCGTTCCGATAATATATGCGTCGTGATTGTCGTGGAGTGCGCCCGCCGTAATTTCACTAGCTGAGGCAGATCCGCCGTTAACTAAAACTACGGTTGGTATACCATTTAAGACGTCACCACCTGTAGCGTTGTATGTTTGCAGTACTACATTATTGCCGCGTTTTTCTTGCATTATTTCTTGTCCAGGCTTCAGCCACTCGCTTGCTGTAGCAACTGCGGAGTTAACCAGACCTCCTGGATTGTCGCGTAAATCCAGAATAATGCCTTTAACGTGATGGCTTATCATAGAGTTTGCTGCCTGCTGAATAAGAGCTGGGGTATCTTCTGCAAAGGTTATGATCGAGATATAACCAAGATTGCCATTAATAACTTTATAGTTAACACTTGGAACCGTTATATTCTGGCGCTTAATGTTAAATGTTAATTGAGTGGACCCGCCACGAATTACGGTTAACTTTACAATTGTGCCGGCTTTTCCGCGAATTGCATTAACTGCCTGGTCAACACTCATATTGGCAGTCGGTTCGTTATTTATATCAACTATGGTGTCATTCGCTTTCAGCCCTGCCGCAGCTGCTGGGTATCCTTTAAGCGGCGCAATGACAATTATTTGCTTCTGACTGTTTTCACTAAGCTCAGCGCCAATTCCGCTAAAAGAATTATTCAGTTGGCCGTTGAATTGGGCAGCTTCTTTAGCATTAAAGTATTCGGTGTATGGGTCTCCTGCGGCATTAGCCAGACCATGCATGATGCCATCTAGGAGTTGGGTCGTGCTTAAGCTTCCATTGTAGTTAGATATTAACGCCTGGTATTCTGCGTTCACCGCTGAGTAGTTTAAGGTGGCTGGCAGCGAAGCATTGAGACCCTGGCCGTGCAATTGAATGTTGCCGTTACCAATATTTAGACCCAGTAGATAAACACCAATTATAACTACAAGCAAAGCCAGCGAGGATCCAATCTGCTTGCGCTTAGAAACGATCCATTTAAGATTATATTTCTTAACCATACTCTCCTTATCTTAAAACCAGTCGCTACTCTTTTTAGCTATTCTCTCTCGGGCACCATTAAACCTGAAGTCTTGTCTCTTAGGCTACTATTGTAAACTAAGCGTTAGCTTAAAGGTAGTGCCTTAAAGGTCACTGAGGATTAATGTACATCAGGTAATTAGCGGGCCATAGGCTGTACATGAAGTGACCGTATTCATCCTCATTCATGCTCATTACGAGTACATAGCCTTGCGGCACGTATGTACCGGCAGCGGCACTGGTAAACGGAAGGTGTCCATCGTAAGTCGTACCAGGTAACGCCAGTACGATCATCACGTGGCCATAGTAGCCACCGTGCAAGCTCGGGACTGGAGCATTCAATACACTTGAGGGTTCCACACCCAGTGCGCCAACGCTGACATCAGGATAGGTTGAGACAGCATAGTTACTAGTTTCCCACCACCAGCCGGCATTACCGCTTACCTGAAAGGAACTGTGCCCCTCAATATTCACGAAATACCAGTAAGCAAATGATGTACATTCTCGGTTTGGGAAGCCATAAGCGTCTAGGATTGAGTCCTGATAGCTATTGCAAAGAACGGATGGATAGCCACCGTTACCATAGCCAATATCGCAAAGACCGCCGCCGCCACCAGATGGTTTAACTTGTACTGTTCTGGCGATTGCCGCATAAGCCGCTGCCTGCTCAGCTTTTAGAAGTGAGATTTGCTGATTATTGGCCGCTAATTGAGCATTGTAATCAGTCTGCTGCTGTTGATTCATGTTCAATAGCTGATTCTGTTGATTCTGGTCAGCTGCAACCTGGGCTGCTTGAGATTGCTCGGTCTTAATTAAGGCGGCAATCTCATCAGAGTTAGCTTGAGCCTGTTGTTGCAAACCCTTGATGGTCGTTAATAAACTATTAAGATTATCCTGAATCTTAATATCATCTTCTTGTTTATTAACAAAAGTGCTTAAATTCTGACTCGTAGCCAGCTCTTCAATCATCGACATCTGACCTTGAACGTACATTGTCTTTACATCATCAGCCAAGTATTGCTTGTTAAGGGCAATCTTAGCCTCATCGTCCGCAATTGCCTGCTGATCTGCTGCCTGTTTGGCATTATTGCTCGCAATGGCGTTATTAATATCATTAATCTGAGCTTGGTAGGCATTAACTGC
>DAIEFN010000008.1 GCA_027325485.1 Candidatus Saccharimonadota bacterium | reverse complement strand
CCAAGCGTGGAAGCCGCCATTCGCGGCATTGAAGCTGGTTTTGAATTTATCCATATTGACGTTAGTCAGGCGGATCACAATGCATCTGATGAGACCATAGTTGCGGCTACAAGGGAAGTTGTGGCTTACGCCAAGCTGACTGGTGCCTTAGTGGAAAGCGAGCCACACTATTTTGGTGGCAGCTCAAACCTACACACCGAGCAAATCGATTACGAGGAAATTAAAAAAAATTTTTCCACTCCCGATGGCGCCAGAGCCTTTGTTGAAGCTACTAATATTGACACTTTTGCGGCCGCCATTGGCAACTTGCACGGTAAATATCCAGTACCTAAAATGCTTGATTTAAAGCTTTTAGAGCAGATAAGGAAGGCACTCGATTGTAACATTAGCTTGCATGGAGGTAGTGGTACGCCTGGACACTACTTTAAGGACGCCGTAAAAATTGGCGTCAGCAAAGTTAACATTAACACCGACATGCGCATTGCTTACCGCTTAGCGCTAGAGGCGGCTTTAGCGGCTAACCCAGACGAATCATCAGTTGCTAAGTTGGTTAATAAATTTGTTATACCGGCCGTATCAATAGTTGTTGAAGAGAAGCTAAGTGACTTTAACTCAGCCGGCAAAGCAATAGTCGAATTCTAAGCGCTTTTGCTATTTACTCAATGCGGTCAGTAGGACTATAGTAAGACTTAATGCAGTCTTTGAGTGAGGAAGAGAAGAGGCAGGTATTGGGTTCGGTGCTTGCAGACCAACTCAGTGCCATTCAAGAAGCCGTAAAAGACGTTCCAGAAATAAAAACTAAGCTGGACAAAATGGAACGGATTCTGAGCGACGTGGGTGGTGACGTTAAGGTTGCTAAAGCAGCCATTACTGACTTAAGCCATACCGTTAACGAACACGAACGCCAAATTGCTCGCTTGCAGGCGATATAGAAGAATAGAAACTTTAAAAGGGTGGGAATAAGATCTAGTGGCAAATCAACCAGATGTAATTAGCGTCGGCGACATTGTAACAGACGTATTTATTAAACTTGAAGACGACCAGGCTAAGGTCTATACCGATAACGAGCAGCACAACTGGCTGGCGATGCCTTTTGGTACAAAGTTGCCTTATGACACGGTTGAGACCATTAAAGGGGTCGGTAATGCCGCTAACGCTGCTGTAGCCTTCGCAAGGCTTGGTTTAGCTTCGGCCTATGCTGCAAATGTCGGCGATGACTCAATTGGCCGCGAGATGATTGACGCCTTACATTCCAATCAGGTAGATAGCCGTTTTGTGCGTATTAACCCAGGCAAAATCAGCAACGTGCACTATGTCCTGCGTTACCAAGTTGAGCGCACGATTCTCATCAAACACGAAGCCTATGATTACCACTGGCCACATTTAAGACCAGACGAAATTCCAAAGTGGATTTATCTAAGTTCAGTCTCACAACACGCCATGGCCTACCACGATCAGATTGCTGACTGGTTAGATCAGAATCCACAAGTTAAGTTGGCCTTTCAGCCAGGCACTTTCCAAATGGAAGCTGGTGTTGAGCGACTGAAGCGGATTTATGCCCATAGTGATGTCATTATCGTCAATCGCGAAGAAGCGACTAAGATAACTAACGGCAATTGGGAAGACTACCATGATTTACTGAACCGGCTGCACGGTCTCGGTGCTAAGATCGCCGTGATTACAGATGGGCCAAACGGTGCCGTCGCTAGTGACCAGAATCAGATCTTAAAAATGCCACTTTACCCTGATCCAGCACCGCCATTAGAGCGTACTGGCGCCGGTGACGCATTTGCCTCAACATTTGTGGCGGCACTAATAAGGGGTAATAACATTGCCGGAGCCTTGCAGTGGGCGCCAATTAACTCCATGAACGTCGTGCAACATGTTGGCGCACAAGAAGGGCTACTTAATGAAGCCGAAATTGAGCAGTTCTTAGCGAAGGCTCCAGATAGCTATCGACCTGAGCCGCTCTAGCACATTCCTTAGCGCTTATGCTAGGATAAAGCTAGGATAACCTGGGGTAAACCAGCCTAAATAGACATGAAACACTATGACTAAATTGTTAGCCCAGTTGCTCAGTAGTAAAGAGCCACAGTTTCACCAAACACTGGCCCGGCTCGAGGCCGCTGCCGGTCACGCTTCGCATGACATTCGCCTAAGTGAGGATATTAATCAAATTCAGCGCGCAAAGCTTCAACAACTTGGGCTTGATCCAGACGATACGACGGGTGAAGAATTATTTCATGCCTTACAGGAAAAACTTAAAAGCGATGACGCTCTGCTTATTAAACGTCTGCGTCAAATTAGTGCTTATCAGGTTAATGCAGCCGCTAATTTAAGTGAAGGGATTGCTGCAGCCACCACCGATGTACTGCAAGGTAGTCTCATCTTTGTCTTAAAATGCTCGGTGGCAAAACGGGCCCTTGCTAAGTTCCCACCTAAAAAAGTCATGAAAGCGCTTAATTTTCGCTCCTACGAGTCAATGCTCAAACATGTCCCAATTGGTCTATTGCTACCAGTTGCCCAAGAGATTGAGGGTACCGGTTGGCTCCAGCACTACAACACATTTCTAAAGACGCTGAAGCCGCGGGACTTTGAAGAGCGCTTGGTTAGTGTTTACTCGCCCCACACAGATAAATGGCTGGCTTTTAAGTCACAGCTACTAGCCATTAGTAAGCAGACAGTGCTAGTTAATAAAGAGCTTGGCAGCATGGTTGTTCTGCCCCTGCCAAACCAACCAGTGCCAGGAATTGCAACCTTAACTCTCGCCGGCGCTGCTAGTGGCCTTAATGCAATCTATGCGGCCAGCAGCTATTTCCGACTCAGTCAGGTCGCTAAGGACTTTGGTAACCGCATTGCTCATAGTGCAGGCGACGAACCCCAAATCGTAAGCTTAGATTACTTTAGTACGCCGCTTAGTTGGGAAACAGTCGTGCGCTTCATTCATCATATGCAAGGGCAACTGGGTAACCCTCTGGATGCCCACATTGGGGCTGAAGAGTTAATTGGCTGGCAACCGGTTGAACACTTAATACAGCGCATCGCACCAGAGATGGAGTTTTGGCGTGACTGCGGTCATGTCGGACGGCTTGATGCCAGCAGTGATCCGGTTTCATTTAACGTGACCGACAATGCACTAAGCTTAGTTAACCGTAAAAGCTATCACGAGCGCTACGTCCATCATGCCCGGCGGGCATTGTGGCAGGAATTAATTGCCCGCTACATTCGCCCAGATTTATTAAGTGCTGCAGTGAGTGCCGAATTAGCGCCTAAACTTGCAACCGTAAACGCAGATAACTAAAGAGGAGGGTCCAACAATAATATGTATCAGATTGCCATTTCAGGAGCCGCAAGAGGAGACAGTGTAGAAGAGGGTAAGCTTTTAGCTCAAGCCATGGGTGAGGCAATTGCTAAGACTGGCAATGCCTTAATGAGTGGCGCCACTATCGGACTGCCAAACTATACGGCCGAGGCTTACAAAAAAGCCGGTGGCATTATGAGTGTCGGTATTAGTCCGGCGAGCTCTAAAGTTGAGCACGTCATGAAATACCACTTGCCAACTAATGCTTACGACACAATTATCTATTCTGGACTGCACTACATTGGCCGCGATACCCTACTTATTACGTCCAGTGACGCTGTTGTTTCAATTGGTGGCCGGATGGGCACACTGCACGAGTTTACGATTGCCGTTGAAAGCAGTACGCCGATTGGTTTCTTGCAGGGAGCAGGCGGGATTAGTAATGAAGTGCAAACGCTAATTTCACTAGCTCATCCCTTACGCGATGGCATGGAAGTGCTCTTTAATGAAGATCCACTTGAGCTAATTAACGATTTGGTGCGCGTCCTAGATAAGGAACACTCTAAGTACAAGGGGCTCTACTACTAGTTAATTAGCCAAATCTTAATCGCTTAACTGTTACAATTGAGGCGATAGATATATGAGTTTGTTTAATTTAGTAAGTGATTATGAGCCACTTGGCGATCAGCCGGCGGCGATTCGGCAATTAAGTCAAGGCGTCCAAGAAGGCGAACGCTATCAGACCTTGCTCGGAGCGACTGGTTCCGGTAAGACTTTTAGCGTCAGTAATGTGATTAGCCACTTTGACCGCCCTGTACTGGTATTGAGCCACAACAAGACCTTAGCGGCTCAACTTTACGGCGAGTTTAAGCACTTTTTTCCAGATAACGCGGTACATTACTTCGTTAGCTACTTCGACTATTACCAGCCCGAAGCCTATATCCCACGCAGCGATACCTACATTGAGAAAGACAGTCAGATTAATGAAGAGATTGATCGGCTACGCCATGCGGCAACTGACGCCTTACTAACTAGGCGTGATGTCATTATTGTGGCCAGCGTGTCCTGTATTTATGGCATTGGTAGTGTTGAGGATTACTCAGCTTTAGCCGTGCGGGTAAAGAAGGGTGAGCTACGTAAAAGAGATAAGTTGTTGCGTCATTTAACAGATATCCAGTACCACCGTAATGACATCGATTTTCAGCGTGGTACATTTAGGGTTCGCGGTGACGTGGTTGATGTCTTCCCAGCCGGCGAAGAAACAGCCTACCGTATCGATTTTTACGGTGACGAAGTTGAGCGACTAACGCAGCTCAACCCACTGACGGGTGAATTAGTGCGAAGCCTTAATGAGCTAACCATTTTCCCGGGGTCGCACTTCGTGACTCCAGAGGAAAAGCTTAAAAAAGCGATGGTTAGTATTGAGCAGGAGCTTCACGAACGGCTCGAGTTCTTTCGCCAGCGTGGCAAGTTGCTAGAAGCGCAAAGACTAGAACAACGGACCCGTTTTGATCTTGAGATGCTGAAAGAGACTGGCTTCGTTAAGGGTATTGAGAACTACAGCCGTTACTTAACAAATCGGGAACCAGGGGAACAACCAGCCACACTGCTTGATTACTTTCCAGATGACTACTTAATGATTATTGATGAATCGCATATGAGTATTCCGCAAGTCAGGGGCATGTTTAATGGCGACCGGGCGCGTAAAGACGTGCTGGTTGAGTATGGCTTCCGCCTACCCAGTGCTTTAGATAACCGTCCCTTAACTTTTAGCGAATTTGAAAAACACTTAAATCAGGTGATCTTTGTTTCCGCAACGCCATCGGAGTATGAGCTGAGGTTAAGTCCGCCGCCTGCCGAGCAAGTTATTCGCCCGACTGGACTACTTGACCCAGAAATTAGCGTCAAACCAATTGAAGGTCAAATTGATGATCTAGTGGCTGAAATTAACGCCACTGTTAAGAAAGGTCAGCGTGTCTTAGTAACCACCCTAACAAAGCGGATGTCAGAAGAGCTCAGTGATTACCTAAAAGAACTCAATATTAAGGTAGCCTACCTGCATAGTGACATCGATACGCTTGAGCGCACCGACATCTTGCGTGATCTAAGATTAGGTGTTTATGACGTCTTGGTTGGAATTAACTTACTGCGTGAAGGCTTGGATTTACCAGAAGTAGCCTTTGTCGCTATCTTAGACGCCGACAAGGAAGGCTTCCTGAGAAGTTATGGTGCTTTAATCCAGACTATTGGGCGCGCCGCGCGTCACGCTGAAGGCCACGTCTTTATGTATGCCGATCGTCTGACTGACAGTATGAAAAAGGCGATAGACGAAACAAACCGTCGCCGCGCACTGCAGGCCGCCTACAACAGCAAACATCATATTTCACCCAAGTCAATAACGCGCGCCGTCGAAGCGCGGATGCGGGCCGGTGAAGCAAAACCAAAGGAAAAGCTTAACCTTAAAAAGATTCCCAAAGACGAATATCCAGTCCTAATTCGTGAGCTTAGCGCCCAGATGGAACTGGCTGCTGCCAACCTCCAATTTGAACAAGCAGCCGAACTACGTGACTTAATAAGTGAAATTAAGAATGCAACTTCGTAAATTCTGGGCCGCTGTGGTATACAATTAGTCATAACCTATGGCCAGACTATCTAAAAACGATGTGCTCAAATTGGCGCGACTCGCCCGACTTGAGCTTAATGTAACAGAGGTGGATGAGTACATTGCCGAACTTAATGAGATATTAGAATATGTCGAGCAACTTCAGGGCGTAGAGACCTTAGACTTAAAACCAACCAACCAAGTAACTGGACTTACTAATGTGATGCGTGCTGACGAGCCAATCGACTATGGCTATTTACCAGCTGAACTATTAAAGAACGTGCCACAAGTCTTAAATGATCAAATTCAGGTTAAAAGGATGGTTGAGTAATGATGGCGGCAGACTGGGAGCCAATCGCACAGCTTGCAAGCCGTGTTCAAGCTGGCAGTACCACTGCGACGGAGTTAGTTAAGCGCTCACTAATGCTAATTGCTGAAGCTCAGGAATATAACAGCGTGATTATTGATCTTAGTGCCTCAGCCCTTAAGCGGGCTCAACTAATTGATCAGCAAGTAGCACGTGGTGAAAGCGTAGGTGTACTAGCAGGCGTGCCTTTTATTGCAAAGGATAATTTTTTGGTCTACGGAGGCGAAACCAAGGCTGCCAGCAAGATCTTAAGTGGCTTCGTCCCGCCTTATCAGGCAAGTGCCATTAATGCTCTTGAGAGTGCCGGTGCGATCTGTGTCGCTAAGGCTAATATGGACGCTTTTGCGCACGGCGCAAGTACCGAGAATAGTGACTACGGCGTCGTTAAGCATCCGTTTGATCAAACCCGGGTTCCGGGCGGCTCTTCTGGTGGTAGTGCGGCAGCTGTTGCGCTTGGTCTTGCGCCCTTTGCTTTAGGCACCGATACTGGTGGCTCAATCCGACAGCCAGCCTCATTCTGTGGTGTCGTTGGGCTAAAACCAACTTACGGCTTAGTGAGCCGTAGCGGTGTTATCGCAATGGGCAGTAGTCTGGATTGTATTGGGCCAATCGCGCGGAGCGTAAGTGACGCTGCGCTAGTCTTAGATGTGATGTCAGGACGTGACGCCTTAGACGCTACAACTATTGAGAGCGATGAAGCCGGCTACTTCCCAATTAAGAAGACACCTTTAAAGAAGCTTAAAATTGGTGTCATTAAAGAGTATTTTGGCGACCAGGTAGACAGCGATATTCGCACCACCCTAGAAGCTACGCTTAGTAAGCTAGAGGCTAATGGCGCAGAGATTACCTACGTGTCACTACCCTCAACTGAGCTGGCACTAGCTTGTTATTACATTATCTGTCCGGCTGAGGTTAGCTCTAATCTCTCACGCTACGACGGCCAGCGCTATGGCTACTCTAACCCTCGGGCAACAACCCTAGACGAAAGTTATGTTACTGCGCGTGGGCAGGGTTTTGGCAAAGAAGCTAAACGACGCATCATGATTGGCACCTTTGTTTTAAGTAGTGGTTACTATGATGCCTACTATAAAAAGGCAATGACTGTTCGCACCAAACTAATTAACGAGTTTGAGGCGGCCTTTAATAGCGTCGACTTCCTAGTTGGACCTGTTGCGCCAACCACGGCTTTTAAAATTGGTGAGAAATCAAAGGACCCCTTGCAGATGTACCTTGCAGACGTCATGACGGTGGCCGCTAATTTAGCCGGTATTCCGGCCTTATCGATTCCGGTTGGATTTGACTCGCTTGGGCTACCGATTGGCTTACAGCTCATGGCAGCACAACGCCAGGATGCCGCCTTATTAAATCTTGCCGCTGCGATAGAAGAGATGGGAAACTAAAACTATGAATTTTGCTAAATACTTGCCGAGTAGCTTGACGCTCCAGCACATAGTTTTTGCGGTGGCTGCTGGCTTTTTGCTGATCGTGCTCATCATGCTGACTTTTAGTTGCAAGGCACGCAGTAATTATGCGGCTCGCTGGAAATCGCTCCAAAAGCTCCTGGCTGACAAGAAAACCTGGAAAGACGCCGTAATTGAGGCTGATAAGCTGTTAGATAATGCCTTAAAACAGCGTCATTACAAGGGAAAGACCATGGGCGAAAGATTAGTTTCAGCTCAACATGAACTAACTAAGAACGACATGGTCTGGTACAGCCATAAACTATCTAACAAGATTAGCAATGACGAAGTAGAAGTTAGTAAAGCGCAAGTCAAGAAGTCTCTCTTAGGTTTCTGGCAAGCCCTAAAAGACCTCGGCGTGTTTTCTAAAAATGAACCTGAACCCGAGAAGGACAAATCATGAGCCACAAATACCGTCCAACTATCGGTATTGAATGTCATGTCCAGCTTAAGACGAAGACTAAGTTATTTTCTGGTGCTAATAATGACGCCCGGAACGCTGAACCAAATACGCTAGTTAATCATATCGACTTTGGGTTACCTGGCGCCTTGCCGGTCTTTAACCGTGAGGCTCTTAAATTAGCCGTTCGTGCCGCACTTGCCCTAAAGAGTGAGCCCGAACTGTTCTCAACTTTTGATCGTAAGCACTACTTTTACCCAGACCTACCAATGGGCTACCAGATTACGCAGTATGACCAGCCCATTATAAGTGGTGGACAGGTTAGCTTTAAGCTGGATGGTCAAGTTAAGACAGTCGGCATTACGCGGGCGCACTTAGAGTCGGACGCTGGTAAAAGTACGCACCCAGAAGGCTCAGCCAACTCCCTTGTTGACTTAAACCGCGCCGGAACGCCATTACTTGAGATTGTGAGTGAACCTGAAATGCATACAGCGGCTGAAGCAAGAGCTTATACCGAAGAGCTCTACTTACTGATGCGCTATGCCAATGTAACGGAAGGTGATTTGTATCATGGCAACATGCGCTTTGACGTAAACGTGAGCCTTAGTCTGACCGATGAGCTCGGTGTAAGGAGCGAGACCAAGAATCTAAACAGCTTCCGGGCAGTCGAAAAGGCCATTACTTACGAGATAAAGCGTCAAAGTGAACTCTTAGACGCTGGCAAAGCAATTATCCAAGAGACTCGTGGTTGGAACGAAGCTAAGCAAAAAACGGTCTCCCAGCGTACTAAAGAAAATGCTGATGACTATCGTTACATGCCAGACCCAGACTTGCCGCCGTTAGTTCTCGATCAAGTGTACATTGAGAAAATTAGAGCCGAAATGCCAAATCTACCTGACTTCTGGCGCAAAGAGCTAGGCGCGCTGCAACTCGATGAGGATCAAATTCAGTTATTGCTGGAAGCTAATATTGATTATGAAGCGGTGGGCTATATGGCTTTAATTAAAGCTTTCCTATCAAAAGTAGATTTAGCAAAGACGCTCGTAAACTGGCTCGTAAATATCGAGATTCCGTTAATGCGAAGCAGTGAGGCCAGTGTGAAATTAATTAGCTCTGCTCGAAACCAGCTCTATAGTGACGTGATGCGGCTTAGTAAGTCAGGACAACTTAGCTCTACTGGGGCTAAGGAGCTAATTACTAAACTGTTAACGGAGCCTGAGCTGCCCGGTGATATTACTCGCTTTGCAGAGCAAGCAAACTTGCTGCAACAATCTGATCAAAATGAGCTTGAGACAATCGTTAAGCGGGTGCTTGATGCCAACCTAAATGCGGTGAAAGATATCCAAAAAGGTGAAACTAAAGCAATTGGCTTTTTAATCGGACAGGTGATGAGTCAAAGTGCCGGCCGAGCTAACCCGGAACTAACCCGGCAGATTATTGAGCAGCTCTTAAAGTAGCAAAGAGGTTTTTAAAATAAAAAGTTGTTATGAACCGATCAATGCCAGAGTACTCGGCTAGTTTTAATTTAATTCACTATTTTCCGGCTGTTACTCAAATTGATGGTTCATTGCGCACACCGCTTAATGCACCTTTCACGATTCCTGGTGTCGCGAGTCAGCTACGCGAAGCTAGTGATACATTGTTTTTAAACCCAGCTTTAGGAAAGAAGATTGAGTTAAATGATCGTTTACTGAGGGCAACTAACTTTGTCCGTCACCCCGAGTGGACGGCTGGCCGCGAGGACTCTAGTCAAAGTATCTTTTTTGGCGATTTTACGCTTGTTGTCGATAAGGGCGCTCAAGGTGAGAACCACACTTTCCCGACAGCTGTTAAACCGTATCTTGAGACCCAAAACGAAACCGACCCATGGGAGAGCGCTTTACATGAATACATCGGTTGTTTATTGCTCAATGCCACTAATTCAATCCGGACCTTTATGCCAATTGGTATTTGGGTTGACGAGAGGAGCAAGCCTTTTCTATTGACTCATTTTGAGGAAGAAGTCGTTAGCCTAGATAACATGAGTTTGCTAACAGCTATGGAAAGCCTGCCCCAAGATGAAGCTGTCGTAAGCGCACTTCCCCTACAGTTTGCAGCTGACGTATTAGCAATGCTGCACAGCCAAGGATTTAAGCATGGCGACGCTCAGCTTAAGAACTTTGCCAGTGATATGCTACAAGGACTGGTCTGTGATTTAGTGCGCTTAAGGCGCATTGTCGCACCGGAAGAGGTTGCACCTGACGCTGAGTCAATCCGCAGTCAAATTACCTATGATTTAAAGTTGCTGATTGGTTCGGTTGTCGAACAAGCCTACATTCCGCCCGAGAGTGAAATCGACATGCGTCACGCCGTAAGAGAGAATTTAGTGTTGCCTTATCTTCAAAAGATGCTGGGCGCGCTAAGCAGCCCGATTGCTAGTCTCTGTTGTGACGGGAGCGTTGACCTTTCGGCTATTACCGACGGCTTGCTCGATCAGATATAGATAACTGTACTAATCTTAACCAATGTTGTAGATTGTCTAATATGACATCATTAGACAGTTTTTTCCTAATTACGGCATCAATTTGTTTAAGCCTCTTCTTTATCGTCTTAACCTTACTGGCGATTTACGTCTGGGTGGCTCTAAAGCGACTAATGAAAAGCGCCGAAGCCGCTATTAATGGCGTAGAAGCCGCTTCAACCATGCTGCGCAACGCAGCCGTGCATCGTGGCGTACCAACCCTGCTGATGAGCCTTATAAAACACATCTTAAGTACCCGCAGTCAAAAAAAGAACCAAGACTAGACTTAGCTATAGGGCAAGTTAGATAAATCTTGTTAATGGTAAAAAATTACAGCAGGCTTTGCTGGTATTAAGCTTAACGCAGCGATATAATAGCTTTAGCTAAAAGCGAGACAAAAAGTGAAAATGTGCGGGAAGAATGTATGCCTAAAGCTAGCCGATTAACTGCCTCTAATTTTGTGCATCTGCACAACCATACCCACTATTCGGTGTTAGATGGTCTAACGAAAGTGCCAGCACTAGTAAACTTAGTCAAAGAATACGACATGTCTGCCGTGGCGATTACCGACCACGGTACGCTGAGTGGCGCTATCGAGTTCTATACTGAAGCCAAAGAGAAGGGCATTAAACCGATAATTGGCATGGAAGCCTATGTAGCACCGCGGACTAATCAGGACCGCGATCCAAGCAAAGATAAAAATAGTTACCACCTGACAATTCTAGCCATGAACCATGAGGGCTACTTAAATTTGATGCAGCTCTCAACAATTGCCAACCTGGAGGGTTTCTACTACCGGCCACGGATCGATTTTGAGCTTTTAAAAAAGTATAACGCAGGCCTAATTGTTTTGAGCGGTTGTATTGGTGGCGAAGTAGCCGACAATCTGCGAGCCAATCAGGACCAGCAAGCCGAGGCCGTAGCCAGTAAGTATAAAAGCTTACTAGGGGATCGTTATTATCTCGAAGTCCAGGATCACGGCCACCTTAAGCACCCTAATTACTGGGAGGAGCAAGGTCGTGTTAATGTTGGCCTACTTAAGCTTGCCAAAAAATTAGATATCCCGGCCGTTGTAACCTGTGATGCGCACTACTTAAAGACTGAGGATAAGGAGGCGCATGAGATTCTGCTCTGCGTGCAAACGGGCTCATTCTTAAGCGACAACAACCGAATGTCTTTGGCTGAATTTGATCTCAGTGTTACCAATCCAAAGAAAGTTATTGAGCGCTGGGGTGACGAATACCCAGAACTGATAACTAACACTAAAGCAATTGCTGACCGCGTTGACCTTAAGATTCAACTAGATAGTATCTTAATTCCAAAGTTTCCAGTCCCAGCTGAAGAGAAGGGTGAAGGCCAGTATTTAGAAAAACTTGTATATCAAGGTTTAGTCTGGCGTTACAACGGCGAAACACGGGATCAAATTAAAGACTTAAGTGTCGCTCAAGCAAAACGGAAACTGCCTGCTGCAATCTTAAAAAGAGCCGAGTATGAACTTGAAGTAATCGGCAAAATGGGCTTCCAGGGCTACTTCTTAATTATTAACGACTTTATTCAATGGGGTAAGAGCCAAGGCATAATCTTTGGTCCTGGCCGTGGTAGCGCTGCTGGTTCGATTGTTTCATATGGGTTAGACATCACGTCTCTTGACCCATTAAAGTACGACTTACTGTTCGAGCGTTTCTTAAATCCAGATCGTATCAGCATGCCTGATGTCGACATCGATATTATGGACACCCGGCGTAATGAGGTGATTGCTTACTGTGCTGATAAATACGGCCATGATCGGGTAGCCAACATCGTGACCTTTGGCACAATGGCCGCCCGTAACGCAGTACGTGACGTCTCACGTGTTTTGCAAGTGCCCTATGCTGAGGCTGATCGCTTAGCCAAGATGATACCGCCACCAATTCAAGGCATTCATGTCCCACTCAAGCGCTCAATCCAAAAAAACCGTGACTTAAAACAGGAGTATGAAACTAATGCAGTCGCCAGGCAGGTCTTTGACCTTGCAACTCAACTTGAAGGCACAATTCGCTCACACGGCGTGCATGCCGCTGGCGTAGTCATCGCGCCGGATGAAATCGTCAAGTATACGCCGCTTGAAATGGCGCAAAAGGGGGTCGTAGCGACACAATACTCAATGGGTCCAATTGAGCACCTAGGTTTACTTAAAATGGACTTCTTAGGCTTGAGCAACCTAACCATTATTAAGAACGCTTTACGAATTATTAAACGCGTTTATAACGAGGACATCGACATTGAGAAACTGCCGCTTGATGATGCAGAGACCTATGCCTTATTTCAACGTGGTGACACCACTGGAGTGTTTCAGTTTGAATCAGCTGGTATGCGGCGCTATCTAAAGGCGCTGCAGCCGACACGCTTTGAAGACATTGTGGCTATGAACGCGCTATACCGACCGGGCCCGATGCAGTTTATTGACGATTTTATCTCTCGCAAGCGTGGCGAGAAAGAGATTTCCTTCCTGCACCAGAGTATGGAACCAGCACTCAAAAACACTTACGGCGTTCTTGTTTACCAGGAGCAGGTAATGCAGATCAGTAAAGATGTCTGTGGTTTTTCTGGTGGCGAGGCAGACACCTTACGTAAGGCTATCGGCAAGAAAAAGATAGATATCTTACGCAAGATGCGCCAAAGAATGATTGATGGCGCCAAGGAAGTGTCTGGCGTTGAAGCCGCCACGATGGAGAAGTTCTGGCAGCAGCTAGAAGACTTCGCAGCTTACTGTTTTAATAAGAGCCACGCAGCCTGCTATTCCTTAATTGCCTACCAAACGGCCTATCTCAAGGCACATTGGCCAGCTGCGTTTATGGCCGCCTTAATGACCTCAGTGTATGTTGACACAGATCGCTTAGCGCTTGAAATTAGCGAGTGTCAGAAGATGAACATTGCAGTCTTACCGCCGGATATTAACGAATCTTTTAGTGAATTTGCCGTGATTGAGAACGGTGACTCTTCGTCAATTCGTTTTAGCTTAAGTGCCATTAAAAATGTCGGCAGTAATGCGGTCGACGAAATCTTAAGAGCCAGAGAAGCTGGTCCCTTCCTCGACTTCGAAGATTTTCTGACCCGCGTAGATTATAAGAGCGTCAATCGTAAATCTTTCGAGAGCCTAATTAAGGCTGGCGTGTTTGACCGCTTTCACGAGCGCGTCTTGCTTCTAAATAGCTTAGATTTAATCATGGCTTATGGCTCACGCTCGCAAAAGCAAGCCGAACGTGGTCAAACAGACCTCTTTGGTGGTGATAGCACTAAGGCTAATCAAATGCCGACCGCCCGCTTGAATTTGCCGAAACCGACGCCGGATCAACAAATGTCACGCGAGCACCTCATTTGGGAGCGTGAACTACTTGGACTCTATCTCTCCAAGCACCCACTAACGCTGTTTGAGTCCTTGCTAAAAGATCAGGCACAGCCAATCGTAAGCCTAAACTCAAAAATGGATAATCAGGCGGTTAAGATTGGCGGAATAGTGAACGGGATCCGCGAAATAACGACCAAGCGTGGCCAAAAGATGGCCTTTGTGCGCGTCGAAGATCTTAGCGGTGACATCGAGGTGATCCTCTTCCCGCAAACTTATGCTCAATTTAGTAATCTGTGTGTTCTCGATAAGGTAGTTCTAATGAAGGGAAAGTTAGATGCTAAAGACCGGGATGGTCGGATTGGTGACGAATTAAAGATTATTCTTGATTCAGCAGACGAGCTAAGCACCGATCAGGCCGAGGCCTACCATAAGCCAACCGGTCAAATCTTAAGTGGTCCCGGCGCTAAGGGCGCATCTAAAGCCGAACGTTTATATATTCGCCTCGCTTCGTCTGAAGATAAGACGCTGCTAATGGACCTTAAGCGCACCATAGACATGTACCGGGGCAACACTGAAGTCGTCTTGGTGCTGGGCGATGATCAACGCAAACAAGCCATCAAACTACCTAGTGGAATTGAGATTACAAGTGAAGGCCCGAAGCTTCTAACCCAACTAATGGGAAGCGAAAACGTAGTCGTTAATTAGTTTTTAAGCCGGTACGTTGTGGTGCGACAGCAATAGCCCGACTACCGCTAAGCTGACTAATGTGATATCGAAGAACGGGTGCTTGAGGGCAAAAGACTCACTCTTAATGAAAACTTTGTGCCAGGCAAAAGCATGACGCAAGAGAAAGAGGGCGAGCGCCATCAAGCCGATACTTGACTCTAAGATATTGTAATAATTGTAGGCGGTTAAGCTTTGGTCTTTAACTGGTTGAGTATTATGCCAATTAAGCGCTAACACAACCCCGAGACCAATAATCATAATAACTGGGATATAGGGCCAGTAGGTTTTTAAGTAGTGCTTAGATTTGCGGTGATGCGCAGCATGGATTTGTCTATGCGCCGTATTCGGTCGCGTTTTAGGAGTTAAAGACATTTTTATTTTTGTTTAACACTTTAGATTATACCATAAGCGTTAAATAAAATAATGCCATAGCGGCGGCCGCACTGACATTAAAGGACTCTTTACTGCCTTGCATTGGAATCTCGACGATGGTATCTGCAATTAATTTGTATTCTTGGCTAACTCCCTTAATTTCATTACCGACAATTAGCACAAGGTCACCCTTAAAGCGGTAGTCTAATATGGGCAAAGCTTGGCTGTCCTGCTCAAGCGCAACAATCGTTGCACCTTCTGCCTTTAGCGTCGTTAAAACTTTAGTGGCATCATCACTGTAGCGCCATTTTTGGGTCCGCTCGGCACCCAGGGCAGTTTTAGCAATCCGCTTAGATATCTTAGTTGCTAGATAGGGCAGGCGGGGATCGTTCTTTAGCGATGGGTAAGGTGTAATTCCGCACATAATAACTTCATAGACACCTAAACCTTCAGCGGTACGCAGCATGCCACCTACGTTATGGGCGCTGCGTATATCATCGAGCAGTAAATAGACTTTGCGTGAGGGCATAAGATAATCATACAAGAAGAGTGTGAACAGACTTAACGCTCATGCTTTATACTAGAGCTAAGTAGTTTAATTTTAAGTAGAGCTAGACTAGAGAATACAAGTAAACAAATAGATATGGGCGATGATCTTAGAATTAGTGAAGAACAGGCTTCTCTGCGACGGGCGCGTTTGCTTGGTTTTGACTATATAGATACCTCTCAGACCAGCGGTCACAAACAAATCTATGTTAATTTAATTAGCCCGAACGAAATGCGCGACTTAAAAGCGCTTCCGATTCTAGCCGATACCAATCACATTACCTTTGGCATTTTAAACACCACGCCACAGTCCGCTTTAAGGCAACTAGCGGAACACTTTAATGATCGCCGCGTAAACTTTGCCCTAATTTCTGAGACTGGTTTTAAGGAATACATGAATCTGTATGATCCACCTAAAGCGGTGGTCTACCACGACATTGAGATTAAGGATGCCGGCTCACAGGCTTTAATTGATCAGATCTCTGCGATTTTAAATGAGGTGCGCGCTGATGACATGTTGGCGTATCTGGTGTCCCAAGCGCACCGCCTGAACGCCAGCGATATCCATATTGAAACC
This sequence comes from Candidatus Saccharimonadota bacterium, assembly GCA_027325485.1. Lineage (GTDB taxonomy): Bacteria > Patescibacteriota > Saccharimonadia > Saccharimonadales > UBA4665 > JAJZWH01. The sequence continues at coordinate 10,915 of DAIEFN010000008.1, read as the reverse complement.
CAAACTAGTGACGTTCGGATTCGTTTTCGGATTGACGGTGTGCTCCATGTTATAGCTCGCCTACCACTTGAGAAGTACCGCATACTGATGTCAGCCATTGCAAGTGCCGGTAACATTTCTACTGGCGCTGATGAAGCCCAGCAGGGTCACATTGCACAAAAAGTAAAGATGGCTGATGGCTCAGATGTTGATGTTAACGTCCGTCTAGAAACCGTCCCAACGATTAATGGCATAGATGTTGTGATGCGCTTGTTTAACATGGATCAAGACCGCTTTAAGCTAGACAAGCTCGGGCTTTCAGATAAAGAACGCAGTGTTGTTGACGCTATTATCGCAAAACCCTCTGGGCTAGTCATGGTAGTTGGACCAACCGGCTCCGGCAAGACGACCACCCTTTACTCAATTTTAAATAGCCTTAGTAACGATCAACGCAAGATTATTACAATTGAAGACCCCGTCGAGTTTCAATTCCGAGGCATTACCCAAATTCCAGTCCACTCTAGTGATGTAACTGGAGGCGATACGGTATTTGCCGACAAATTAAGGGCAGTACTTCGTTTAGACCCAGATGTAGTTATGGTTGGCGAGATTCGTGACCAGGACACGGCTCGAACGGCGCTGCAAGCTTCTCTAACCGGTCACTTAGTCTTAACAACCTTCCACGCCGGAAACGCCTCGGCTGCCCTAACACGTCTTGCGGACGTAATTGGTCAGAACCCGCTCTTTGTATCGGCCGTCCGTTTAATTATGGCGCAACGATTAGTGCGTAGGCTAGATGAATCTTTGCGCGAAGCGTACGACCCGAGCGAAGAGGAGAAGCGGATCATCCAAAATGTAGTCGATACTTTACCCGTAAACATCGAAAAACCGAATTTAGACGGGTTAAAGCTCTATCATCCAGGATCCAGCGAGAATAACCCGTATGGCTATTCTGGGTTGCTAGCAGTTCGTGAGCAACTGCTAATGACTGAGGAGATCACTAAAGTTATTACCACCCCAGGGAAGGTGGTCAGCACGGAAGAAATTGAGCAAGCTGCCATTGCTAGCGGCATGACAACAATGCTCCAGGACGCAATCCTAAAAGTCGTAGCCGGCTTAACCACTATCGAAGAAGTGTTTAGAGTCGTTGGTTAATGCAAACGTTCAAATTTAAGTTAGTGAGCACTAAAATATTTACAGATAGAGCCTAATAGTGTAGTCTAGTACGGATATGCCATCAGTTATTGAAACCATTAATAACGCCAATATGAAAGCAAACGTCGTGCCTGTGCGCAGCGGCGATATTGTGCGTGTTCATCAGAAAGTCCGCGAAGGCAATAAAGAACGCGTTCAGGTCTTCCAGGGCTTAGTTATTAAAACATCAAAACGAGGTGGTCACTTAAACCGCATGACCGTTAGACGTGTCGCTAATGGTGTCGGAGTAGAAAAAAGTTTCCTCATGCACAGCCCTTTAGTTGTTAAAGTCGAAGTTACTAAACGTAGTAAGGTGCGCCGTAACTATCTAACTTACATGCGTGATCTAACTGGTAAAGCAGCTCGCTTAAGTGGCGTGGATTTTGACCGGGCCTCAGTTAATGCAATTCCAGAAGAAGTTGTCCCAGAAGTTGTGGCTGAAGCGGAAGCTGAGCCAGCAATTGAAGCGCCAGCCGCTAGCGAACCAGCGCCCAGCGAAGCTGAAGCTAAAGACGAAAAAGTAGCGCCAAAAGCATAAGCTTAAACGCATCACTCGCTTTTTAAAAAGTAAGACTCGCGCCAGAGGGTAAGTTTATGTATCTAGTTGGTATTGACGAAGTTGGACGTGGCGCTCTAGCCGGACCGCTAGTCGTGGGTGCAGTAGTGCTCGATCAGCCGATCTCAGGCTTGCGTGATTCAAAAGTCTTAAGTCGTAAACAGCGCTCTGTCTTAAACGAGTGCATTATTAAAAGTGCTAAATTTTTTGGCCTTGGCTGGGTAAGCAGCAAAGAACTCGATGCTATTGGATTGAGTCAGGCTCTAACGCTGGCTGCAACGCGCGCACTAAGTAATCTAAACCTAAAACCAATACGCTACATCTTAGATGGCAATTATAATTATCTATCTCCTACACACAAGCCGTTTGAATTAGTCATTAAAGGTGACGATCTAGTTCCTTCGATTAGTGCCGCCTCAATTGTCGCTAAAGTGGCTAGAGATAATTACATGTTCCAACTCGATAAAGAGTTACCCCAGTACGGCTTTAAAAACCACGTTGGTTACGGCACAAAAGAACATCTTAACGCGCTCGCGCACTCTGGAGCAAGTATTGAGCATCGCAAGAGTTTTGAGCCACTTAAGTCACAGCTTAGTTCTGATGGTAGTAGTCTTTGAGTAGTTTTAGGTCTCGCTCGCGCCAGAGTGCTTGCCAGGTGATGGTTTCAATGGCCTGGTTTAAGGGTCGAGCAAAACTGGGTGATAGGCGATCTTGAAAGAATTTCTCAAAATCTGGCAGAAAAGCTAAATCACTAAAGCCACGTGCCACATAACGTGGCATCATAAAGAAACTAAGGTCTGAACCAAGATTAGCCTCTAGCCAAGTCCAGTGGTCTTTAACCCATTGCCAAGTCGCTAGTTTGGCGTGGCGGTTCGCAAAGCTATCGCTAACCCAATAAGCGACGTCTTGTAAGCGGACTTTATCGGTCGTAATTAAATCAAGTGCCCGCTTAATTAAGTCGGGCTGCTTAAAATTAGTTAAGGCTGCCGCTAAAGCCAGACGTTCCTCGCTATTAGTGCTTGAGTTATGCATCTTAAGTAGCGTTTCAAATTCCGCCTTGCCGCCATGGCGGGCGATTGTCGGGTAAATTATGGGACGGATATCTGGATGAATTAACTCTTGATCGCGCTTCGCAAAACGTTCTTCAACCTGCTCTTGGGCGGCTTTAAGATTACTCATACAAGCCAACCCCAGTATTACCGGGCGCAGTAATTTGTCGAAATGAGTATCACTTTCAAGCTCATCCCAACCGAGGCGTGTATATTGTTTGGCAATCAGTTTATGAATTGAAGGATTCATACTGTTGCGGAGTGCCTCATTATCATCGATGACGCAAGTTCTAAGGGCGGCAATGTTTGCAGCAATCATCTCCCATACAACCTCGCTATCTTCTTGGGCGTAGGCGTTTAGGAGATCTAAAGCGTCAGTAGTGCTACAAAGACCGGCCTTAGCGGCTTCGAAACTATCGGCAATTAGACCAAGACGATCTAGCTCATTGAAAGCTAGATGATTTGCTTTGAGTTGCGCGGTGATTAATTGTAAGTGTGCCTGATCATAAACCACACGGTAAAACGCACTACGTCCAGTATTTAAGATCAGCGGGTCAGTAGCTTTAGGGGCGCTGAAGTGAATGACCTTTTCTTTTGCATCTAAGAGCGTGGCCTCAATATCTAGACTAGGTAGGAGCGGCAACGGCCATTTGGCTTCTTCGCGCTTCGCCTGAGGCGAAATATAGAAACGGCTTTGCGTAAGACTTAGCTCTTTTGAGCTTGTTTTAACACTTAGCAATGGATAACCCGACTGCATTGTCCAGGACGACATAAAGTCACTAACTGGTTTATGGGCGGTCTCTTCCCAGGCCTGCCACAAGTCCGCTGATACGGTATTGCCGTAGGCGTGCCGTTTGAGATAGGTCATTAGTCCAGCTCTAAAGTCATCCTTGCCTAAGTAGTGCATGAGCATAAATAGAACACTAGCTCCCTTTTCGTAGCTAATGTTATCGAAGATGGTTCTAATTTCGTCAGGATGGTGGATTGCGACGTTAATCGGGTGGGTGTGTTCGAGCGAATCAAGCTTTAGGGCGGGCGCCTGTTCATCAACTAAGAACTGGATCCAAATTTGCCACTCTGGAAAAAGTGCATCCATCGCGACGTAGCTCATCAGCGAAGCGAAGCTCTCATTTAGCCATAAATCATTCCACCAGCGCATGGTCACTAAATTACCAAACCACTGGTGCGTTAACTCGTGCGCAATTACATTGGCAACGTACTGCTTCATATTGAGGCTAGTATTAAGCGGATCGACAATTAGGCCTTGTTCGCGGAAGGTAATGAGTCCCCAGTTCTCCATTGCGCCACTCGCAAAATCCGGCAGGGCAATTAGGTCACACTTGCTGAGCGGGTAAGCAATACCGAAGTAATCATTATAAAAATCTAAAGTTTTAGTGGCAGTTTCAAGTGCGAACGCAGTATGTTCAACTAGGTCATATCTGGCGTAAGTTCTCACTCTAACCCCAGTCTTAGTCATAGCTTCGCGGTACTCAACCTTACCAATAATAAAGGCGAGTAAGTATGTGCTCATCTTCGGGGTTGGCGCAAAGACGTATTTTGTTAAGCCTGACTCTAACTCGTCACTACTAATGGGCTCGGTATTTGCAAGTACCGTTTCATCGCTTGGTGCGACTAGAGTTAATTCAAAAATCGCTTTCGCCTCAGGCTCATCAATGCAAGGCAGTACTTCACGCGCGTGATGGCTTTCAAACTGTGTTGCTAAGATCACTTCTTGTTTGCCGTCACGGTCGTAGTAGCAAGGATAGAGACCTTCCATGGGACGGGTAATCTTGGCGCTGTAGTTGAGTTCAATCTCATATTCACCAGGGTAAATTAAGCTATCTGAATGTAGCCTAACTTCGTTATAGCCTGCATGAGACACAATGCGACTAATTTTAACGTCGCTTTTGCCATGACGCGATAAGTGCGTAATTTGCGCTGAAGTTATTTTTAACTTCTTAGCGTGCAACACAATGCGTTTGGAAGGTCGGCCTTTTTTAACGCCCTTTAGTAATAACGAACCCTGAAAATGCATGGTCGTTTTGTCTGGATGAAGATAGAGTTTGTATATTTCTGGCTCGAACTGCTCGAATAAGCGGCGGACATTACGACTCATTTAACTCTTTCAATCTTTTATTTACAGCTTATTTATAGTTTAGCATGCTAGCATTACGCGGTCTAAAACAGTTGGTTTAATTGACGTTACTAGCTAATGAATGCTAGTATAAGGATAGTTATCCGGCCGAGATTTAGGTCGGATTTTTTAATAGCTCGCAAGCAAAGGAAACAAGTTTAATTAATTATGGATAACAATTTCGATTTCAAACAACTCAGTGTCGCCATCCGTTCGATTGCTGAAGAGAAGAACCTTCCAGAAGAGACCGTTCAGGAAGCAGTGGAGCAAGCACTGGCTGCTGCTTACCGCCGTGATTACGGAGACCGCGACCAAGAGATTAGAGTTAAGATGAACTTAAACACTGGCGCCGTTGATGCCTACATCTCAAAGATCGTGGTTGAGACAGTTGAGAACCCAGCTTATGAAATTGCTTTAAATGAAGCACAAGTGCAGCAAAAGAATATTAAACTTGGTGATTCTCTAGAAGTCCACCAGAAGGTCGAAAGCTTTGGCCGTGTCGCAGCCCAAACTGCCAAACAAGTCATCCTGCAGCGCCTGCGTGAAGCAGAGCGTGAGATTATTATGGTCGAATATGAAGATAAAATTGGCACGGTTATTAACGCTATCGTCAACCGCGTGGAAGGCAATGTCGTTAGAGTGGACCTAGGCAAAGCGCAAGGTATTATGCCACGCAGTGAACAGATTCAAGGCGAACGCTACTACCCTGGACAAAGAATTAAAGTCTATCTTAAAGACGTTGAGCGTGGTTTTCGTGGTCCGCAGCTCGTTGTTAGTCGTGGCAATAAAGAGTTCATTGAATGGCTCTTTAGAGGTGAAGTACCAGAAATGGAATCTGGCGCCGTTCAAATTAAGGAATTGGCGCGTGAGGCCGGTGTGCGGAGTAAGATTGCAGTCTATAGCAATGTTCCAGGAGTCGATCCAGTTGGTACATTCGTAGGTGGTCACGGCACTAGAGTTAATGCTGTGATGAGCGAAATTGGTGAACAGGAAAAGATTGACATTATTGTCTATAGCGACAACCCAGTGGAGTTTATTACAAACGCTCTTAGTCCAACTAAAGTAGTAAAGGTCACAATTGACGAGAACAGCAAACGCGCAGTCGTTAAAGTTCCCGAGGATCAGCAGAGTATTGCGATTGGTAAGGGTGGACAAAACGTCCGCCTAGCTAGCAAATTATCTGGCTATGAATTAGACATTGAAGCCGCTGAATCAAGCGAGGCTAGCGAAGCCCAACCGCAAGCGCAGCAGCAGCCAGAACAAGTCAAAGAACAAGTGGCGCCAGTTGTGGTCACTAAGTCGACCACCCCTGGACGAATTAAGAAAAAGACCGAACTTGAAAGCAGTTTAATTGACGCAATTGAAGAAAGCGGCACGGAAACAGATAGTTAATTAGCACTCTTGACTGGTGAGTGCCAATTCGAGTATTATATTTTTAGATGTCTATTAGTTATATGATGGACATAGGTAGATAAATATAAATTTAAATAAACCCGTGGCATTCACTTTCTACTCACCCTATAGCGACCGTACTTATTGTTCAGCTTTTGCTCTTACTCAGCCCGGGCTCAAGGAATGGTGCTAAATAATAACTATGCTGCCAAATTCGCCAGACTTTCAAGAGTTTCGAAAACACTTAACTAATAATGCCCTGTTGTCGCTAAAGCATGCTGATGCGATTGCGCGCAGCTTTGGCAGCGCTTACGTTGGCACCGAACACCTGCTTCTAGGTGTCTTGGCGCAAGAGGGTAGCATGGGCGCTAAATTACTCGAACATGTTGGCGTAACCTTGGATCGGGCACGACTAGTGCTTAATCTAACCCCTAAAACTTTTGTTATTAATATGGGTGCTAAGGGATTAAGTGAAACGGCAAAGCATACCCTTAAAACGGCTTACGATATTGCTCAAGATTACTCACAAGACTTTTGTGGCACCGAGCACATACTCTACAGCATCTTAAGCCAACAAAAGGCCCGAGCCACTAAGCTCTTACGCGATATGAACGTGGACGTTAATGCGCTCACTCAAGAACTAGAGCAATTCCTTTCCCGTCAACAGTATGAAGAGCGAGAAGATGTCGGACCGCACAACGGGCGTCGTCCTAACAGTAAAAAGACGGCTCTCGATTTCTTTGGCACCGACTTAACCGCACTGGCCGCTGAAGGTAAACTCGACCCAGTCGTCGGGCGTGAAGTTCAGATTAGCCGGATGATTACCATCTTAAACCGACGCACTAAGAACAACCCGGTCTTAATTGGCGAACCCGGGGTGGGCAAGACTGCGATTGTCGAAGGATTAGCCCAGCGGATTGTAAATGAAGAAGTGCCAGACAGCTTGTTAGGCAAGCGTATCATTATGATTGATCTCGCTGGCATGATCGCCGGTACTAAATACCGTGGTGAATTTGAAGACCGCCTTAAAAAGGTGATGCATGAGCTTGAACGCGATCAGAAAGCAATTGCTTTTGTTGATGAGTTACACCTGATCGTTGGGGCCGGCGCAGCCGAAGGGGCAATGGACGCTGGTAACATCCTAAAACCAGCCTTAGCGCGGGGCAAGATACGCTTCATTGGCGCCACCACGACTGCTGAGTACACGAAGCATATTGAGAAAGATGCGGCTCTTGAGAGACGCTTCCAGCCAATCCAAGTGCCTGAAACTACTCCAATTGAAACCCTGGCTATCTTAAAAGGTCTGCGCAAACGTTATGAACAATTTCATGGCGTCAGCATGAGCGACGAGGTGTTAGCCGATGCTGTAACGTTATCCAAGCGTTACGTGCAAGACCGCTACCTACCGGATAAGGCAATTGATTTAATTGACGAAGCCGCAGCCCACATTAGAGTTGAGCGTGTCAAAACCAGCCCTGAAGTCCGAAAATTAAATAAAGAGCTCCAACTCGTTAATTTACGTAAAGATGAAGCCAGCGAGAATGAAGATTACCAGCTAGCAGCGCATTACAAAACACGCGCCAGCCAGATTAGCGAGCAACTCAGCGCTCTTGAAGCAACCATTAAAAAAGATAAAGCGATTGCCTTAACGAGCGAAGATTTAGCCGACGTTATCTCCCGAATTACGGGTGTGCCGGTGAAAAAAGTAATTCGTTCCGAAGCAAAATATTTGCTCGATCTTGAGAAGATTATTGGGAAGTATATCATTGGCCAAAAAGAAGCCGTGTCTGCGGTCGCTAAAGCCGTCCGGCGCAACCGTAGCGGTATTGGTAGTGAAGCACGGCCCATTGGTTCGTTTATCTTTCTCGGTCCAACTGGCGTCGGCAAGACAGAGCTTGCCCGAGTCCTAGCCCGTGAATTTTTTGGCAGTGAAAACGCCTTAGTGAAGATCGATATGAGCGAGTTTGGTGAACACCATAACGTTTCAAGACTCGTTGGAGCGCCAGCTGGTTATGTGGGTTACGATGACGGAGGTCAGCTAACAGATAAAATCCGCCGTCAGCCATATAGCGTGGTCTTATTTGACGAAATTGAAAAAGCCCATCCTGACGTTTTCCATATGCTGCTGCAGATTCTAGAAGATGGCAACTTAACTGATGCTAAAGGTCGCCGGATAGACTTTACGAATACCATTGTCATCATGACGAGCAACGTGGGCGCCGATAAACTGCAAAAAGAAGCAAGCCTTGGCTTTAGAGGCGCGAGTAGTAATTCGTCTAAAGACGCTAAGCTAGCCAATATTAATTCTGAAAATGAGGCCATGGTACTTGATGAGCTGAAACGAATGTTAAGACCAGAGCTCTTAAATAGGATCGATAAGGTTATTGTCTTTAACCCCCTATCTAAAGCTGACATTAAACACATCATCGATTTGCAGATTGAAGATTTAAGAATCCGACTGCGCCGCAAAGGTATTGGCTTGACGCTAACTTCTAAAGCTAAGGACTATTTGCTCGAGCACGGCTATGATGCCAAAAACGGTGTTAGACCGCTGCGTCGCCTGATTCAGGACACGATTGAAGACAAAATGGCACTAGAAGTACTTGACGAACACTACTCTAAAGGAGATATCATTCAGGTGGCAACCAAAAATGGCGAACTAGCTTATGCCACCCAGAACGAATAACCTCAAACCAACTCCAGCTCAATTTAGAAACCAGCTTCCATCGAAGCCGGCTAATTACTGGCTTTACGGTAGCTTTAGCTTAATTCTCGCTCTCTGCGCTGTTTTAGCCTGGGCACTATTTAACATTACGACGCTTAAGGACTGGTATGTTCTAGCCACCTATCACCCACCAGCTGTGATTACGCAACTGGCCGTTGACGACGGTATGACAAACTACGCTCGGCGCTTGTTTTATGTCAATAAGCCCCAGATTGAGAATAAATCCGTTTTTGCTACGAATTGTACTTCGAGTGATGTCTCAGCGCATGTCATTGGCTGTTATCACTCAGGAGATAATGGTATTTTCCTGCTAAATGTTACTGACCCGCGCTTAAATGGCATTATTGAAGTCACGGCAGCTTATGAAATGTTGCACGCCGGCTACGCCAGGCTAAACAGTACTGAGCGCAACCAGCTAGATCAGGAGATGTGGCAGTATTACACTCAGGCTAATATTAGTACCGCTATCAAGCAGCAAATGGCCTCTTACGCAATAAGTGAGCCTGGAGCACGCTACGATGAGCTGTACTCGGTCTTAGGGACAGAAGTTAATACATTGCCAGCGTCACTCGAAAATCACTTTAAACTCTACTTTAATGACCGTGCGGCGATAGTTAAGCAATATAACGGCTACGAAGGGTCGTTTACTTCAATTGAAACAGCGATTAACACTTATAGTGCTGAACTGACCAGTTTGCGCGGACAAATTGACGCCCAAAAGAGCCAGCTTAATAGTTTGCTAAACAGCATTAATGCCGAGCAGTCCGTCTTGAGTAACGAGAAGGCTAACGCTCAATTTGCCATCTATAACTCCGGCGTCGCCGGCTATAACGACCTAGTTAATCAATATAATCAATTAGTGAATACCGTTCGCTCGGAGATTACGCAATATAACCAAATTGTTAGTGCCAGTAACGCTCTAGCAATTGAAGATCAGCAATTAGTCGCGGCAATTACTTCCACGCCCAGCCAGCAAATTACTAAATAAGGTAATATAGATAGACAAATGTCGATCTCAAAGACCATTAAACCAGCGACTTATGTTTGCAGTAATTGTGGCGTTTCAGCTAACACTTGGTCTGGGCGTTGTGCGCAGTGTGGCGAATGGAATACGCTTGAACTACGCCTAAACGATCCTCAAGCTTCAACTTCCATTAGCCGTTTACAAACTGAGACATTAAGCGCTAGTAAACAAACAGGTGATAAACGCATTCTAAGTGGCCTTAAAAGTGTCGATTTAGTCTTTGGTGGAGGAATTGTCGAGGGTAGTGTCAGCTTAATTAGCGGTGAACCAGGCATGGGCAAAAGCACTCTGCTATTACAGTTAGCCGGAGCTGTCGCTAAAACTAACTCAGTCCTCTATGTCAGTGGTGAGGAATCAATGCATCAGTTATCGACGCGTGCTAAACGACTTGATGTTAACGAGGAAAAACTTAACGTCGCATCCTCTAATTCAACCGATGCAATTGCGGCTGAAATCCAAACTGCCAAAAATAAACTCGTGATTGTCGATTCAATTCAAACCTTACGTTGTGAACAAATTGGCGCAACTGCTGGTAGTACTACTCAAGTCACAAATAGCTGCGCCCTTTTAACTGCTGCTGCCAAGCAAAGTAACACTGCACTAATCATTGTCGGTCATGTCACTAAAGATGGCAGTATTGCCGGTCCAAAACTGCTAGAACACACAGTAGACGCTGTATTAAGTCTAGAGGGCGATCCAAGCGCTGGCTTAAAGCTGCTGCGCGTTAGTAAGAACCGCTATGGCTCAACAAATGAAACAGCTATCTTTGAAATGCACAGTCGCGGCTTAATCCCAGTTGCTAACCCCTCGGCCTTACTTCTTGCCGAACGTCAGGTGAGTGACGGTTCCGTAGTCTTAGCCG
>DAIEFN010000007.1 GCA_027325485.1 Candidatus Saccharimonadota bacterium | reverse complement strand
TATGATATATCAGAGCGCGAAGAAGCCGTACGTATCTATTGGCATGAATGGCTTACCCCCGGCCTGGAACGGCTCAAAGGAGTATCTGATAAGCATTTATTTGAGATGAGCAAAAGTCTCTTAGTTATTAAAGCGCACTGTGATGCGCGTGGCTCAATCTTAGCTAGTGGCGATTCCTCAATCTTTAACTATGGCCGTGACTACTACTGCTACTGTTGGCCTAGAGATGCGGCTTATGCCTTATGGCCTTTAATTAGGTTAGGGCTCTTTGAAGAAGCTCGGAATTTCTTTAAGTTTGCTAAAGATACTATGAATCAGGAAGGCTATATGATGCATAAGTATCAGCCGGACCGGGCGATTGGTAGTACCTGGCATCCACTGGTCCATAACCGCTCTAAAGAACTAGCAATTCAAGAGGATGAGACAGCAGGTGTGCTTTTTATGCTACTTGAGTACTTTAAGTCCAGCCATGACGAGGCTTTTATTAGAGAAATGTACGACAGCTTTATCACCCCGGCTGCGCACTTTATTGCTAATTACATTGACCCTCAGACAAACCTGCCACACGCTAGCTACGACTTATGGGAAGAGCGCTTTATGACTACGACCTACACAACAAGTACTATTATTGCTGGGCTTGATGCTGCCTCTAAGTTAGCTAGCCTAACAGACCATAGTGAAGACTCGGCACGCTGGCAAAATATAGCAAATAGCATTCGCTCGAATCTCAACCAGCTTGTACACCCTGATGGTTATTTCAGACGTGGTTTTCTCATTAGCCAGGATGCGGAGACACAATTTGATGATGTGATTGATATTTCCTCACTCTATGGCCCATTTATGTATAGCGGTCTACCACTGGATGATATACGTATTACGACAACCGCCGATCAAGTTAAGAAAAGAATTGCTGATGTTGATCCAATTGGAGGCGTAATTCGCTATGAACACGATAACTACTTCCTCAGTAACCAAAAGTATCTCGGTAACCCATGGGCAGTTTGCACGCTCTGGCTCGCGCAATATCTAATCGCAACTAATAATAAAGAAGAATCGGTTAAATACATTAACTGGGTGACAGATCGTCAGCTAGACAGTGGCGTTTTATCTGAACAATTTGACCCAGAAACTGGGAAGCCACTTGGCGTGGCACCACTAGTTTGGAGCCACGCTGAACTAATCAACACCCTATTAGACTTTTACGATATTTAAGCTAACGTTTCGGGGCTTCGTTACGGCCCAAGCTCTTCTTTGTCTCAGTAAATACCACGTGACGTCGTAACTTTGGACTATATTTACGTAAGCTAAGTTTGTCTGGAGTATTAAGGGTATTTTTAGTCGTGTAGTAGATGCGTTCACCGCTCTCTTCACTAACCATACCGATAATCTTACGTTTGTCGCCTTTTTTTGCCATAAGTTTATATGCTAACAGATTATATGCTGCTTGTAAATGGAGCCGCCTGTCGGATTCGAACCGACGACATTCAGTTTACAAAACTGACGCTCTACCAACTGAGCTAAGGCGGCAAATGTCTGTCTTAAATGTAGCAAAAACAGATATAATTTGCTATATTTAATCGGTTAATAGTGCCGCGGTAGCTCAGCTGGTAGAGCGCATTCATGGTAAGAATGAGGTCTCGGGTTCAAATCCCGACCGTGGCTCCAGCAAAATCTGCAGGGATAGTGAAGCGGTCAAACACGGGTGACTGTAAATCATCTGGCTTTCGCCTTCGGGGGTTCGAATCCCTCTCCCTGCACCATTTTTAGCTATAAATTTGGGTGAAACATGGTTAGATCTATGTCATGCAGTATGCATATGAAAGTTTACGGGTAATCTGGTCGACCTGAGCCGTAAGACGTTAGCATGATGAGTGTAAGTCTCATCCACCTAAAAGCTAATAATCGCTATAAACTTTATTATTAACTTTTAGATTAACCTTGCTAATTTAATTAAAGGCTTACTCTTTAGATTGTTGACTATTGATTAATTTCTAAATACGAAGCGTATAATCAGCTTTATTAATAGGTGGTAGTAATATGGAATCTGAAAAACCAGATTCACCGAAGAAACGCTATTTGAAACTTAAGCTATGGCAGTGGGTAGTTCTTTATATCGTGGCAGCAGTTATTTTATACGGCTTATTTTATCTCTTGTTTTTCCACAAGGGCGGAACTTCAACAGGATCTAGTGGTGGCTACTAAGTAAAGCTTGATTAGCCACTAAAAACTAGACAGTGGCATTGCCTTAATGAATTAAGCAAATTATTAAGAAAACCTTAGACATTTATCTAGTTTAGTGTTATTATATATATTTAATGGCTAAGATTATACCCTTTAAGCGAGTCGAAGATATGCGTGAGTCTATCTATCAGGAGACAGACGAGCTTTTTGCTGTTAATAATATCGATTACCAAACAGATGTTACGCCGCTTAATGTCGACACTATATCTGAACTATTGGTTGGTGATGCGAAGACTGCCCTTCTAGAATCCCAACATTCCTACCTAAGTTCAGTTGAAGCGCATGACTTTATCCTCTACTTATGGCAGAAACGAACTATCGCTAAAAAGATTTCGGATAGCTTAAAAGGTCGTCATCTAGAATCGATTCTGCCTGAAGTATCACCCCAATTTATGATTGATGGTGAAAACTGCACATTATATGATCGTTCAGTTAGTGGTCAGTTATACATTGGTAAGAATAAACGCTATGAACCTGCAGACGTTTTAGTGACCGATCGCTTTCTAGATGGCGCAGTAGCTATTAATAATAAAGAGTTCGAGCTCGATCCAAATGATCGCTTAGTTAAAGTTGACGTCTATATCCACCGCACTGGCATTACCCACTACGACTCACTTATCTCATATGCGCTTTACCCAGATGAAGAATTAGTGCAACAGAAACATACACGGATATTTGGCGCCAATCAAACCTTGACTAGTTACCCATCGACGCAATCAGCCGATTCTGGCGAACGGATGATGAATAACATGCTTAACTCCATTAAGGGCTTAAACCCAGAAGTTAATTAAAATATAGTATTATTCTAGTAATACTATCGTAGAATATAGATATTAAAATATGCCGTATATAGAAGAATTCCTGCCAGTTATTATTGATCCTGGACACGAACGATTCGCGCATACTGGCACGCTCTACATTGAACAATCCCGCTACGATGATTTAGGTGAGCTAACTATTAAATTCAGCGATGGTGTAGTTTCAAGAGTAAATAACGGATTGCGGTCTGGTCTAGCGCAGTATTATATCTTTCCACGCAATCAAAGTTCTCAAGCAGATCATTTAATTAGTGTACTACCGCAAATTAAGGATCAATTATCTACTATCTTCAGACGGGCAGCTTTGCCGCAACCTGAAGAGCATCAAGAAGAAATCCAAACCGCACAGGCTGCAGCTACTTTCTTAATAGCTGCAACTCTATATCCAGAGATGTTTTCCGCTCGCTCAGTTGGTTTTGTAGCGCCAAGTGAACTTTCTATAACGCCCTCTTTAGATAACAACGCGCCGAATAGGTCTTAACAAGCGCTTTGGACTGCGCGTTTGTTTATTAAACTTCTTAATTCTAGCTTCTACGCGATCAACGTCCTCGCTCATGCCTTGGTGCTCATAAGCGCGCTTTAGTAATTCATAAATTTCTTTGGTAGGCTCTAACTCGGCGGCAATCTCTAACTCTTGCACCATCAACTTATGGTTGCCAAGCTTCTCCTGGACTTTAGCATAGGCCACATGCCTGGCCGCTAACTTATCCTCGAGCTTTAAAGCCTGCTCAAAGGCAACGGCTGCTTTGTCGTAGTTTTCGGTTTCATAGTAGATTAGACCAAGATTGTGCAGCGAAGATGGTGTAGCCTCAAGACTGCTGGCAATTTCAAAACAATCAATGGCGTCCCGATATTCTTTTTGCTTAGCATAGAGGATACCTAGTCGGTTATAGGCTGCTGCATTGCGTTCATCAATTTTCAGGATCGTAATTAAGGCCTTCTCAGCCCTTAACATCCGGTTTTCCTTCATGCTCAGGTGAGCAATATCCCAGAGTTTACCGACACGTTCACCAATCTTGCGTGAAGCACTAGCAAATTCATCATCATGAACTGTCAAGTTATAAATGGCAAATGCCGCAAAGGCGACTATTATTAAAAGTTCGTACATATATGCAATATTGCTTACTTATTATATAACAGATTAGTTATAGGTGTAACATCATATTAGTTAGCGTTAACTTAGGGTTGCTGTTCTGGGATAGTTGCTGCTCGGTTAGATAAGCCGTATTTAAGACTTTTTGCCAGTGGGTGGATTGTTTAGCTTCAGCTGTTTCTAATCCCAAGCGGGCCATCTGTTGTATTAAGAAAAGCACCTCAGTAACAAACTTCGGATCCTTAGCGAGACTATTAACGAGTAGAAGCTTAGCGTAAGTATCACTGCTTAAGATTTGTTTAGCAGTTATTGAAGCTTTAATAAGGCTGTGATCATTTTGATTTAAGGCGATCGCAATTGCGAGTCCCGGCACGCCACCACTCATATTAATAGCTTGTTTGATTACTTTATGGTTGTTTACTAATGGCATAAGGTAGGACGTAATATCATCTTGGGTAGGGTTAGCTAAACGGATAGTGCGTACTCTTGAGAGCAAAGTTGGGAGCAGTTTTGTGCTATTAGTGCTACTCAGAAGAAAAACACTGTCCTGCGGGGGCTCCTCTAGGTTCTTTAAGAGAGCATTCTGAGCATCTAGGCTTAGATACTCAGCATCATCAATTATTACCACTCGTGTAATTTGGTTTTGTTGATTTTTGGGTTGGGACACTACTCTTCCAAAAAAACGATCAAGTTGATGCACCGTGTCGATACCAATGGAATTAGTTGGACCTTCAATAGTTAGCCTCAGAAGGTAGGGATAGCTAGCTAATTTGTTAGGTTCAATATTTAATAGACGCGTTGCTAAGTAGTCTAAAATACTGGTCTTGCCACTTCCCTTTGCGCCAATAATTAAAAGTCCGTGGTAAGGATGCTCTATAAAGTCATCAATCTGCTGTTTAGTTTTTGATGCCAGTAGTAAGTTTGGTTCTAGTTTATCCATTAGTTTAAATTAAGCTTTTTAAGATCGATGTAGCGCTTAAATGACTCTGGTAGTGGCACTTCAAACTTCACTGCATCGCTACTTGAAGGTAGTTTTAACTCTAATGAAGTAGCGTGCAACATTAGTCGATCGGCCTGCTCTCCTTGGTAGATATGATCGCCGACGATTGGGTGATTGAGGGCTTTTAAATGCACCCGCAATTGATGAGTCCTTCCAGTAACGGGTGTTAGTTTTAACAGGCTATATTTTCCATTTGTGGCTACTATCTGGTATCTAGTTACGGCGGCTTTACCATTTGGGCCAGTTCTAAAAGTAGAAGGTGCTTTTGGATTGCGCTCAATTGGCATATTAATTTGGGCTTCTTCCTTGCTAAGCTTGCCAGCAATTAGGGCGTAGTAAGTCTTTTTAACCTTCCGGGTAGAAAACTGTTTTGTTAAATACTTATGGGCGGCGTCAGTTTTAGCAATAATAATCACACCTGAAGTTCCGCGGTCGAGACGGTGCACAATGCCGGCACGGTTATTGATCTTGTCAGGAGCTAGTAATTCGGGGCTAAGATAGTTAAGTGCAAAGCTAGCTACACTTGGTTCTTCGTTAATGGCGCCTTTAGCATGCGTTAAGATGCCACTTGGCTTATTAACTACTAAGCAAAACTGGTCTTGATAAATAATCGGCAGCTCAACACTTGCGGCAATCGGTTTATCAAGTAGGCTCACATCTAAACTAATTCGGTCATCTTGGTGTAGTTTAAGGCTAGCGCGAGCTACTTGCTTATTAACTAGCACTTGCTGATCACTAATCATTTTTGCGAGTTGAGTGCGGCTAACGTTGCTGTAGATTTGGTGTAAGTAGACATCCAAGCGTTGCGGAGTCTGGGTCTCCACCTTAATTGTTTTTTTAGCTTGCATGATAAGCGATAACGAGCTCTTATGGCCGGATGCCAACACTAGACTGTACTTTATTGAGTTTCGCCTCAGCAATGCCACGAACGGCTTCTTCGTGCTTAGATAGAGTATCTAGGGCGTCTTTAGAGCTAAACTGAAGTAGCTTTGCTTGGAAATCGCTCAGCGTTGCCTCTACTAAGTCAGCTGCGGCGTTTTTAAGTTTGGCATAGCTAGACTCACCTTTCCATTCACTAACTACTTCATTAAGGGGCTTATTTTGAATCGAGGCAATAATTTGTAATAAGTTACTGACTCCTGGCTGGGTTTCGTAATTAAGATCAATTGAACCGAGCGAGTCAGTAGTGGCTGCTAACACTTTTGCTTTAGCTTCTTTAGGGTCATCAGACAGTAATATTGTGCCGGCCGGATCAGCGATACTCTTACTCATCTTTTGTGAAGGGTGCTTAAGACTACGGATGCGTACACCAGCTCCGTTACCATTAAACTTCATTTGATTCTCCCACGATTCTGGAACAACAAAGAGTTCGCCAAACTGATTATTCATTCTTATGGCGATATCTCGTACTAGTTCAAGATGTTGTCTCTGATCTTCTCCGACTGGAACGTAAGACGCATCATAGAGCAAAATATCGGCTGCCATTAACGCTGGGTAGTTAAGTAGGCTAACACTGACTGAGGTTTGTTTTGCGCTCTTCTCTTTAAATTGGGTCATCCGCGCAAGTTCGCCGTAATAGATAAAGCAATCTAGGATCCAAGTAAGCTCACTGTGCGCTGGTATATAGCTTTGGCGGTAAACGTTAGTATTAGGGTCATCCAGTTTGAGTCCGGCAGCTGCGTAGATACGCAGATTATTAATCGTACTTTGATACAGTTGCTTGTAATCTGTAGGCGTCGTAATGCTGTGAAGGTCTGGCAAAAAAGCATTAATCTGATACTCACCAGCATGAGTGGCCTGCAACCTCACTAAAGGTAAGATAGCACCTAAATAATTGCCGAGCGTTGGCTCTGCGTTAGATCTAACTCCAGTTAAAATAACAGGTTTATGCATAACAAATTGATACTCTAAAACAAGTATACCTAAGTTGCTACAAGTAAGATACTGATCTAACGTTTAGTGAACTGGCGTTGCTTACGAGCACCCTTAAAGCCAAACTTCTTGCGTTCTTTTTCGCGTGAGTCGCGACCTAGTAGATCAGCTCGCTTAAGAGTAGATTTTAAGTCTTCATTTTGAAGTACTAAAGCTCTTGAGATACCGAGTCGAATGGCTTCAATTTGGCCATCATGACCGCCACCGCTAACTTTAACGGAGACATCGTGCTTGCCAATGGCATCAATCGCAATAAAGGGATCGTTTAACTTATTAAGAAGGTACTTACTATCGCTAAAGTATTCTGCTACCGGCTTATCATTAACTTTAATCTCACCTTTGCCATTAGATACTCTAACGCGAGCGGTAGCACTTTTACGGCGTCCAATTGCGTAATAGTAGCTGTGAGTTGATGCTTTAGGGGTCGATGCTTGAGCCATATGCTTAGTTTAGGTTACCTTTCGCTAGTTTTAAAACGACCGGTTGCTGTGGGGCGTGCGCGTGTTCGCTGGCGCTATAAATCTTCAAACGCTTTAGTCGTTCGTCGAGTAGTTTATTATTTGGCAACATCCCTCTAACTGCAGTAAAGATGACTTTAGTTGGGTCAATCTCTAGCTGTTCGGCGAGGGTTCGTGTGTGTAAGCCGCCTGGATAGCCACTGTGCCGGTAGTATCGTTTCTGCTCTAATTTCTTACCAGTTACTACTATTTTAGATGCGTTAGTAATAATAACGTAGTCGCCACAGTCAATGTGTGCACTAAACTGTGGCTTTCCTTTACCAAGGAGTAGTTTAGCGGCCTCAGCCGCTACCTTACCTAGGGACGCAGTACTAGCGTCAATCTCAAACCAAGTACGCGTAATATCTGCTGGTTTTATAGAGTAGGTATTTTTCATGATTTAGCTTCTTCCTTGGTTTCTGGCTGAGCCGCTTCAGGAGCAGTAACACTGATGCTATCCACGAACTCAATAATTGACATCTGGGCGTTATCTCCCCGTCTAGTGGTGCTTTTTTTAATTCGTAAGTAGCCACTATTGCGTTCCTTAAGTTTAGGAGCAATTTCGTCAACTAACTTATGGGCTGCCGCTAGAGTTTGTAAGCCGGAAATAACCTGGCGGCGTGAGTGTAAGTCAGCGCCTTTAGCCTTAGTAATTAATTTCTCTAGATAAGGCAATACTTCTTTGGCCTTTTCGTGGGTTGTTTCAATCCGCTGGTTCAAAATTAAAGCTTCCGCTAAGCCCTTAATGAGGGCCAGCCGTTGATCGGTTTCGCGGTGTAGTTTTCTGCCTTTATATCCGTGACGATGCATAATACTAAAGCTCTAACTCTGCCATTTTTTCTTTAACTTCATCAAGCGCCTTGCTACCAAAGCCTTTAAGGTCTTTGAGCTCAGCATCATTCAGACTAAATAAGTCCTTAATGGTGTGGATGTCGTTATTAATTAAGGCGTTGGTGGTACGAGCAGATAGGTTAAGATCTTCGATTGAAGTGTTAAGAGCCGCAATTTCTTCACCAATCATATCGTTGTCCATATTTGCTTCATGGTTTGTGGGTTGCTCAAGGCTAGGAGTGACAGCAATACGGGTTTTACCAGCTAGAGCAGTGTATTGGCTAATTAGGATTGCAGCAGCCTCTTCAAAAGCATCACTAGGACTAATTGAGCCGTCTGTATCAACGGTAATAATTAATTTGTCTAGATCAGTAATTTGGCCAACACGTGTGTTCTCTACCTTATATCGAACTCTAAGAACTGGCGTAAAGACAGCATCAAGTGCAATCATGTCGCTTGCCTTCTTAGCAGTGCCTTCCTCAATTGTGCGGTAGCCACGACCAACTTCAACCACCATATCGATAACTAGTTTGGCCTTATCGTCGTCCATGGTTGCGACTAAATGTTCTGGATTAACAACTTCGACGTCTGCGTTAAGCGTTATGTCTTTGGCTGTGATTGGACCTTTGCCTTGTTTAACGAGGCGTAAGTTCTGTAACTCTTCGCCGTAAACTCGAAATCGGATGCCCTTGAGGTTCATCATGATGTCAACAATATCCTCTTTGACACCTTTTACAGTGGTGAACTCGTGTGAAACGCCTTCAATCTTAAAGCTTGTAATGACAGCTCCAGAAATACTGGACAATAGAACGCGCCTTAGAGAGTTGCCTAAAGTCATTCCGTAACCATTGTGTAATGGTTCGATCGTAAATGTTGACGACATTGGCGAATGTTCGTCGACTTTGACTACTCCTGGTGTATAAATTAGGTTTGACATTGCTTTACTCTATTCCTCCTCTTAGCGTGAATAATACTCAACTATTAACTGTTCATTGATATCTAATTCGGCATCAACCCGGGTTGGCAGTGACACTACACTGACTTCACCTTTTTTACGGTTAACCTTAAGCCATCCCGGATATGTGCTTGGTGCGGCACTAACTTCGTCTAGATGCTTAAAGTACTCACCACTCAGACTGTGAGGTCGGAAACGTAAAACGTCACCTGCTTTAACTTGAATTGATGGGATATCGATCCGGTTGTCGTTTAAGAGGAAATGACCGTGGCTAACCAGTTGTCTGGCGGCGCGGCGAGAAGGTGCAAAGCCGGCCCGATAAACGGTATTGTCGGCACGTAGTTCAAGCATCTGAAGCAGAATTTCACCAGATCGTCCGGGACGGCGACTTGCCTCACGCATCAACTTAGCAAACTGACGCTCCAGGAGACCATAAAGTCGTTTAACCTTTTGTTTCTCACGTAACTGCATCGCGTACTGACTTGGTTTGCTAGGACGAGCGTTAGCTGCTTGCTGTCCGGGCGGGGTTGGTCGCTTAACTAAAGCTTTATGCGCCTTTGGATGCAACGCATAGCCTTCACGGCGACTCATCTTTACAATTGATTGTAGATCTCGTGCCATTGTCTAAACTCTCCTAGCCTTCTTTGGCCTTACGCCACCATGGGGAACACCAGTGACATCAGAAATTGTTTCTACATGTATATCTTGTTGCGCTAAGGTGCGTACGGCGGCATCACGGCCTAAACCGATACCCTTGATGAATACGTCAACCTTAGATAGACCGTACTGTTGTTTCGCAATAACAGCCGCTCGTTCAGTTGCAATCTGTGCAGCATAGGCAGTGCCTTTTTTAGAACCTCTAAAGCCACAGGCGCCTGCACTAGATGCGCTCAAGACAGCGCCAGAGGTGTCGGTAATACTAATAATTGTGTTATTAAAGGTCGCTGAGATGTGGGCTTGTCCAGCACTAACACTACGCTTCGATTTACGCTTTTTAGGAGCTGCGGTTTCGGCGCTAACTTCCGTTAAAGCAGCCTTAGCATCAGCAGTTGTGGCGCTTGGATTAGCTTGTGGTTTAGTTTCTACGTCTGACATAAATATTTAATCTACCTTAATCTTAGGTCTTAGATACAGCCTTCTTAGCGGTTCCAGCAACGGTCACCTTCTTGCCTCTGCGTGTTCGAGCATTGGTTCGGGTGCGTTGGCCTCGGGTAGGTAAGTTTGCGCTATGACGTTGGCCACGGTAACTCTTAATGTCCTTAAGACGCTTAATGTTGCCGCTAATAACGCGTTGCAACTCACCTTCTACAGAATAGTTAGTGCTTATAACTTCGGAAATACGGGAGATATCGTCATCGGTTAAGTCTTTAGTGCGTAGTGTCGGTTCGACTTTCGCCTTCGCTAGAATGTCATAACTAGACTTTGGGCCAATGCCATAAACATAGGTCAAGGCAACCCAAATCTGTTTTTCGCTCGGAATTGTAACACCAGCAATACGTGCCATAACTAATTAACCCTGCCTTTGCTTATGTTTAGGCTTACGCTTGTTAATTACGTAGACACGGCCTTTACGACGAACAATTAAGTCGTCGGGGCTGATTTTCTTGACGCTGGCACGCACTTTCATGCGGATCAATTCCTCCTTGAATTTGACACACTGCCTAAATGAACAGTAATGATATTAAGATTTGCGATAGGTGATTCTGCCCTTAGTTAGATCGTAAGGGGTCAACTCGACCGTTACGCTGTCACCTGGAACGATGCGGATAAAATGTTTCCTCATCTTACCGGCGACGTGAGCTATAATTTGATGGCCATTCTCAAGCTCTACACGAAATTGCGTCCCTGGTAGGGTCTCAACTATCGTGCCGCCGAGCTCAATTACTTCTTTATTAGCAGCCATACCTATAACTAAGGGGCAATTATAGCAAGAACATAAGGTGATTGTAAAGGGTTTTATGTAACCCGAAACCTGACGGTTCCGTTTTATTGGCTAACCGTCCGCTCTAGATCCTATTCTAGCATGGAATAAATATGACCGATAAATCTACCTTGCTATCTGTTAGGAAAGAGTTATTTCTTTTTGAAACGCGTTGGATTAATGAACTTAAGACGCCGAGCGCCGCTAGCAGCCTCAACAGCAACTTCTGGTTCATAAAAGAAGTCTGGTTGTGAATATTGATCGTAGGTCACCATTAGGGCACGTGATTCGACTGACCTTAGAGTTTGTAAGGCAACAGAAACTAAAATTAAGATCGACGTACCGCCAATTGTAATGTTCTGGTTAATGAAGATCTGCGCAATGATTGGGATTAGGGCTAGTATACCTAAGCTCATGGCGCCAAATAGGGTTAAACGGTTAACAATCCTTGATAGGTATTTCTCTGTCTGAAGCCCGCTTCTAATGCCTTCTAAAAACCCGCCCTGTTTTTGAAGGTTTTCAGCTATCTCTTTAGAGTTAAACGTAATTGAAGTGTAAAAGAAGGTAAAGACAAAAACTAAGAGGAAGTAAGTCACTGGGTAAATATAGGCCTTCCAATGTTCAGTGGCAAAAGTCGCAGCTGAGGGGGTTTGGAACCAGCTTACTAAGTCACTGCCAATATGTGCAATCGTATGACTGTGTGAGCTAGCCATTAACTGACCAGCAAACCCAGGGACACTTAAGAAAGCGACGGCAAAAATGATTGGAATCACACCAGCCGTAATTAACTTCACAGGTAACTTAGTAGTTACGCCACCGTAGGCACGGTTGCCTTGAACTCGTTTCGCATAGTTAATAGTTAAGTTACGCGCAGCCTCATTTAGTTTCACGACAATCCAAGTTAAGATCAAAATTGAAAGTACTATACCTATGAGATAGAAAGATGCCCTCCGGTCCATTGGCCAAGTGTGACCAAACAGCCTCCAACGATCCTTCGAGCCGAGTTGAGCATTAACGATGTTATACATGTTCGATGGCAAGCGGCTGACAATACCGACTGTAATAATTAACGAGATACCGTTGCCAATACCTTGTTCAGTAATTAGCTCACCAAGCCACATCAGTAGCATTGAAGCGCCAGTTAAGGCTGAAACCATAATTACCCACTGCATTACGGTGGCGTGGGCCGTAATATCTGCTGTACCACCTAGACTTTGAGCAGCTTGTCGAATTAAAAAGATTGAGCCGATGGACTGAATGATAGCCAGTGGAAAGGTCAGAATTCGGGTGTATTGATTAATCTTCTTTTGGCCAAACTCACCTTCATTATGTAAGGCTTCCAGTTGCGGAATGGCCTTGGTAAGCATCTGCATGATAATTGAGGCGTTAATGTACGGCCCTAGACCGGCAAGCATGATTGAGAAGTTAGCCAGAGCACCACCTGAAAGGACGTTTAGGAAGCTTAGAAACTGAGGTGCAGTCTTAGAGCTAAATAAGTTCGAGAGGATCTGGTGTAAATTCTGTGAGCTGCCGAGAGGTACTGGAATATTGATCATGACCCGGAAGACAATAATAATACCAATTAAAGCTAGGATACGTTTCTGCATATCCCGATGCTTAAGTGACTGCGCGATTACTTTCCAGTTCATAACTATTTACTGTTTAATACACCCTCTATTTTTGATCTAGATTTAGTATGCCATAGGTCGATTGTTAATCGCCAATCATTCTTGAGTATCCTAAGAATAAATAAGACTAACTAGTGCTCTTTAGCAGTAATTTAGTCTTTACTTGGCTTGGCTTTAACTGGTCTTGCTAAACGTTCGGTCTTAACAAAACTACCGCCTAAGCTCTCAATTGCCGCAACGGCTGATGCCGAAGCTGCTGGCAAATTAACGCTAACTTTGCGCTTTAACTCACCCCTACTAAGCAATTTAATGTTTTGGTAAGGATGCGCAATTAATCCGGAGTTTGTCAGCACTTCAGCCGTTATTGTAGTTTCACTCAGGTTATTTAACTGATTCGTAAAGACCATGGCTGGTTTTGGATGAAATGATCTAAAGCCAGGTAGTTTAGGAAGCTGTTGCATGAGTGGGTTCTGACCACCAGCAAAGCCGGGACGACGTGAATAACCAGTTCGGGACTTTTGACCTTTAGTACCGCGACCGGCAGTTTTACCTTGTCCGGCAGCAATGCCACGGCCGACTCGCTTAATGCGGCGGTGCTTCTTAATCGTTAAATCGTGATACTTCATAATTAACCCTACTTAGCTACTTTCTTGGCTTTAGCAACTGGCGTCTTGGCTTTAGCTACCTTGTCGCTAGTTTTAGCTTCTACTGCTGCTACATCTTTAACTTTATTCGGTCGAATCCAGTCTTTGGCGGGTTTTAGTTGCTGAAGAGCCTTGATGGTTGCATAGGCCGTGTTAGCCTTATTTGAAGAGCCAAGTGATTTACTTAAGACGTTACTAACGCCAGCAACTTCTAAGATACTACGCACCACGCCGCCAGCAATGAGCCCAGTTCCGGGTGATCCTGGCATCAGTAAAATACGTGCACCACCAACTTTAGCTTCGACGTCATGAGGCAAAGTATCTTTATAAAGAGGTACTTTAATCATGTTCTTTTTGGCAACTTCGTTAGCTTTAGCGACAGCTGCTGTGACATCTGCACCTTTAGCAATGCCAATTCCGACGTTTGCTTTGTGGTCACCAACAACGACTAATGCGCGGAAACGAAAACGACGTCCGCCTTTAACAACACGAGCGACACGGTCAATGTGCAACATGCGCTCATCAAAGCGATTGTCTTCCTCGGTTTCATTATTATTACGGCGTGCTGCGCCAAAACTCATTCCTGAACTACCTCTTTTAGCTGCCATTAGAACTCCAATCCGCCTTCTCGAGCGGCGTCAGCTAGAGCTTTAATACGGCCGTGGTAAAGCTTACTGCCACGATCAAAGACAACCTTTGTAACGCCGGCAGTTTTAGCTTTCTTAGCAAGTTCGATCCCAATTTGCTTGGCTTTAGCGCTCATCGTACCTTCTAACTTACGGCCAACTGAGGATACGTAAACTAATGTGGTCTTAGAGTTATCATCAATCAGCTGTGCGTTAATGTGCTGCAGTGAAATATGCACACTTAGGCGGGGACGCTCTTTAGTGCCGCTAATAGTGGCGCGAACACGCTTTTGACGCATCTGCTGGGTATTTAATTTATGAGAGAGTCTCGACATATTAAAGCCTACTTACTATCCTTTCCGCTTTTGCCGCTCTTGCGGATAATATACTCATTTTCATACTTAATGCCTTTACCTTTATACGGTTCAGGTTTGCGTAGCTCACGGATATCGCTGGCCACTTGTCCAACGCGTTGTTTGTCGGCGCCGCTTAAGGTAATGACGTTCTGTTCAATATTGGCAGCGACACCTTCCGGCAGTTGAAACATAATATCGTGGGAGTAACCAAGTGAGAATTTAAGCATATTGTTGCCGCTCGCCGCTACACGGTAACCAACACCGTTAATTTCAAGTTTTTTACTAAAGCCATCACTTACACCAATCACCATATTATTAATTAAGGTGCGCATTAGACCATGGTTAGCCCGAATCTTGGCGGCTTCGCCTAAAGCGTTAACCTGTAAGACATTATTTTCATTCGTTACTGCTAGACCTTCAAGCAGTGGCTGAGATAAGTCGCCTTTGTTGCCACTGACTTTTACAAGACCATCATTAATAGTCACATTGACGCCTGAAGGGATAGTAATAGGCTGTTTGCCAACACGACTCATTTAATAGACCTCACAGATTAGTTCACCACCAATTTGATTGGCTCGCGCTTGATCGCCACTCATAATGCCTTTTGCAGTAGAGATAATAACCATTCCACGACCGTGTTTAATGCGCGGGATTTCCTTGACGCTAGCGTAGATGCGCCTGCCCGGCTTACTTAAACGCTTAATTGCAGTAATCTTAGGGCTTTGGCTGCTGCTTGAGAGGACAAGAGATAAAACCTTGTCCTTACCCTTACCGCTACTTGAGACACTAATAATATAGTTGGACTCAACTAAAACCTTAGCGACGGCTTCTTTAATTGCCGAATGTGGTAGAGAGATATCGGTAATATTAACCGCGTTGGCGTTCCTAATTCGGGCTAACATGTCGGAAATCGGGTCAGTGGATACTTTGCTCATAATATTCTCTCTTTAACTACCAGCTAGATTTAGTTACGCCTGGTATTTCGCCCCGGCTTGCATGTTCTCGAAAACTAATTCGGCTTAAACCGAATTGACGCATATATCCTCGTGGACGATGGGTTTCAACGCAGCGGTTCTTCCAACGTGTTGGCGAACTGTTGCGGGGAAGCTTTGCAAGACCTTCCCAGTCGCCCAGCTCTTTAAGCTCGGCGCGCTTAGCAGCATAACGACGGATCATTGCTTGTCGTTTTGCGTCTCTGACGATGATTGATGTCTTAGCCATAATATATTCTTACTCTTTCAACTCTTATTTATTCTCTTTTGAGAAGGGCATGCCCAGTTTAGTGAGCAAAGCTTTCGCGTGTTCAGGCTGCTCAGTTTTAATAACAAAAATCACTTGCATTCCGTGGGCTGGAGAAGTCTCTTCAAAGCTCAGTTCCGGAAAGACGGATTGATCTGTTAATCCTAGCGCATAGTTACCTTGCTTGTCAAAGGCCTTAACACTTACGCCATGGAAGTCACGCAGTCTTGGCAGCACAATATTAATTAAGCGATCCAAAAATTCATACATCCGCTCGCCACGTAAAGTAACTTTAAGCCCAATTTTGTTGCCTTCACGCAACTTAAAGGTCGCGATCGACTTCTTAGCTGCAGTTTGGACTGGTTGTTGGCCGCTAATTTTACGTAGGGTATTAGTTGCCACGTCCATTAAACGGGTTTCATCCTTTGCTTTGCCAAGCCCACTGTTAATGACGATCTTTTCAAGTTTTGGCACTTGGTTAATATTAGCTAGCTTTAGCTCCGTCTTTAGCTCATTCGCGATCTGAGAGCTAAACTGCGCCTGTAAACGGGCAGCGTAGGGTCCGTTTGCTTTAGCTTTCTTAGTTGTTGCCATAATCTTTACTTAATCTCCTTGCCGCTTGAAACATAGGTTCTACTCTTAACACCGTCTTTTACGTTAAAACGGATGCGGCTTGCCTTTTTCAGAGTTGGCTCATAAATGCCGACTTTACTGACTGCAATCGGTTTGGTAATTTCCACGATACCACCCTGAGGGTAGGCTTTATTAGCTTTAGTGTGACGCTTAACAACGTTAATGCCTTCTACTGTTACGCGATTTAAGGTTGGATGTGTAGCTGTGATCTTACCGGTTTTACCCTTGTATTTACCACTACGTACAACTACGGTGTCACCTTTATTAAGTCGAATTTTAAATAGCTGGTTACTCATAGCTATAGTACCTCCGGGGCAAGACTAATAATGCGGGCATAACCTTTTTCACGCAGTTCGCGTGGAACTGGACCGAAAATACGGGTCGCGCGAGGTAATTTGTCATCACCGATAATAACTGCTGAATTATCGTCAAACTTAATTGTTGAGCCATCTTTACGGCGGATTTGATCGGTGGTTCTAACGACTACGGCCTTAACAACGCTTTTCTTCTTGACGGCACCGTTTGGACTAGCTTCTTTTACGGTAGCAACAATAATATCGCCCACGCGTGCGTAACGGCGTCGGCTACCTCCTAAGACGCGGATGCAGAGGATCTCACGGGCACCGCTGTTATCTGCTACGGATAGTCTAGTTTCTTGTTGAATCATTATTTCTTACCTTTTGTTGGTGCCTTCTTCGGCTTCTCAGTAACGACTTCTTTCTCGCTTGTTGGGATTTCAGCATCAGCTTTTAGAACACTTAAGCTGTCGTCTCTCAGTTTTGGACGCACTAGTATGCTTTCAAGTTTGAAGTGTTTTGTTGCACTGATTGGACGAGTTTCAACGATTGAAACCTTATCACCGACGAGAGCTTCGTTTTTCTCATCGTGAACCATGAACTTCTTACTATCGAGATACTGTTTGCGTAAGATGGGGTGCGTCCGGCGACGTTCAACCTTAACGGCAATAGTCTTGTTGCCGGAAATCGAACTAACCACACCGGTAATTAACTTAGCCATTAGATTTTCTCCTTTAGTAGTTGCTCACCAAGAACTGTTAGCATTCGAGCTAAGTCTTTACGCATGTTCTTTACTAAGCGCACATTATTAGTTTCACCCAGGCTTTTCTTACGCTTCAACTCAACAATCTCATCTCGCAGAGTGCTGCTCTGTTTCGTTAGTTCGTCAGTGGTTAGTTTACGGATGTCTGCAATCTTCATAGTCTTATCTCCTAGCGATCCTAGGCCTCCTCACGAATTAGGAAGCGCGTCTTGACGGGTAGTTTGTTAGAAGCCAGCCGCATTGCTTCGCGTGCCGTCTCTTCACTTACGCCCTGCATCTCAAACAATATTGTTCCTGGCTTAACTTTGGCCACAAAAAACTCAGGACTACCTTTACCGCTCCCCATCTTAACATCTTGAGGTTTACGTGTAACTGGGGTGTGTGGAAAGATACGAATCCAGATCTTGCCGCCACGCTTAATATAGCGTGTCATTGCCTGACGAGCGGCTTCAATTTGGCGTGAGTTGATACGCTGATTGCCCTGGGCTTGTAAACCGTAGTCACCGTACGCGATATAGTTACCGGAAGTAGCTACGCCACGAATGCGACCTTTGCGGACTTTGCGATACTTACTACGTGCTGGTACTAACATCTTAAATTACCTCACCCTTGTAGATCCATACTTTAACCCCAATAATACCGGCGCTTGTGAAAGCTGGTGAGTAGGCATAGTCAATGTCAGCGCGTAAGGTGTGAAGCGGTACGGAACCTAAAACTTCTTTTTCGCGACGGCTCATTTCAGAACCGTTTAAACGACCACTAACTTGGATGCGGATACCTTTGGCACCAGAGCGCATGGTTGCTGCAGCGCCACTCTTAATGGCGCGACGGAAGCTCATACGACGCTCCAGCTGATGAGCAATATTTTCAGCCACTAATTTAGCGTATAGATCAGGCTTCTTAACTTCTTCAATGTTTACACGTACTGGGGTGTGGTAAATACGCTCAATATCGTCTTTTAATTCTTGAGCGCCTGAACCACCGCGACCAATTACGACACCAGCCTTTGCAGTGTAGATCGTCACGGTTACTAGGTTTGGGGTACGGCTAATCTCAACACGGTTAATGGCAGCGCGTGAACCAAGCTTGTTTTGAATTAAGCGACGCACTTTAAGATCATCACTAAGATATGCAGCGTATGAGCGCTTGTCTGCGAACCAGCGACTAGACCACTCCTTATTTACCTGGAGGCGCATGCTGATTGGATTAACTTTTTGGCCCATATACTTACTTCTTCTCCGTCTTAGCTTCAGCGGCTACTTTAGCTGCTGGCTTAGCTTTTACTTCGCTCTTTGGCTGCCTGATGTCGCCGTCAACAATAACACGAATATGGGAAGTTTTCTTCTGGTAAGGATGTGCCGCACCACGTGCGACAGGTCGAAAACGCTTTAACCTTGGTCCAGGAGTAACATGAATCTCTACAATACGCAGACTAGCTGGTTTGTAATTATGGTTAAAGTCAGCGTTAGCTCTGGCGCTTTCAATTGCTTTGCGGACCGCGATGGCACTACGGCGAGGCGTATGCTCAAGAATAGTCAGTGCATCACTAACACTGCGGCCACGCACCAAAGCAGCAACTACCGCGACTTTGCGTGGGCTTTGTTTGACTCCTTTAGCTATAGCTTGGACTGGCATATCGATTACCTCTTTTTAGGCCCCTTCACCTGATGATTTAGCTAATTTGCCACCGTGACGGCGGAATTTACGGGTTGGCGAAAATTCACCGAGTTTGTGACCGACCATATTTTCAGTTATAAAGACTGGTACGTGTACGCGACCGTTGTGAACCGCAATCGTACGCCCAACAAACTCTGGCGCGATCGTACTAGATCGAGCCCAGGTCTTAACAATGGTTCGGTCTTCTGGGCTTAAACGGTCCAGCTTACGAGCCAGTTTGAAATCGATGAATGGTCCTTTTTTAAGTGAACGGCTCATAATTAACTCCTCTTACTCGCGTGCCGGCTGCGCACAATGTACTTATTAGTTGACTTATTGTGGCGTGTCTTGAGACCTAAGGTCTTTTGACCCCATGGCGTTCGCGGCGCTTTAGCCATACGGTGACGACCACCATCTCCACCACCGTGCGGGTGATCGACAGCATTCATAACAACACCACGAACGGTTGGACGAATTCCCTTACGGCGATTACGTCCAGCTTTACCAATTGAGACGTTTTGGTGCTGTTCATTGCTAATTACGCCGAGGCTTGCACTACACTCAACACTAATGAATCTAACTTCACCGCTTGGCAAACGGACTTGGGCGTATTTATCGTCACGTGCAACTAACTGAGCTGAGGCGCCAGCGCTACGCACTAATTGAGCACCATTGCCAGGCGTCAGTTCAATGGCGTGAATTACACTGCCGACTGGGATTTGCTTTAAGCTTAAGCGGTTGCCAACTTCAATTGCCACTTCATCACCACTTTTAATCTTTGTACCAACAACCATTCCTTGGGCAGCAAGGATGTAGCGGTAACGATTATCGCTAGACTTAACCCGAGCAATATGGCTCGTTCGGTTTGGGTCGTATTCAATATGCTCAATTACACCACTGTAATCTTTTGGCAACATGAAACTAATTTCACGGTACAGACGGTGACTGCCACCGCCCTTATGACGGGTTGTAATTCGGCCTTGGTTATTGCGACCATGTTTCTGGTTAATGTTACGTGTTAATGAACGAGTTGGCTTAGAAGTAGTTAGCTGAGAAGTATCTTCGCTGGTCATACCGCGGCGGGCACTAGTCGTAGGCTTGTAGTTGCGAATTGCCATGATCTTTATTCCTTATCCGCTTTCTTAGCGCGACGCTTTGGCTTATCTTGTTTTTCGATCTCTTTTGCAATGCGTTCTTGGACCTTCTCGGCCTTTTGTTCCTCTTCTTCAATCGCCTGATAAAACGGTAGGCTCTGCCCTTCTGCTAAGGTCACGTAAGCTTTCTTAATACTTTTATCACGACCATCTGCTACACGGCGACCTTGTTGAGATACAGATCGTTTAGCCTTGCCTTTTACATTAAGCAAGTTAACTTTAATGACATTAACATCAAACTGACTTTCAATCGCCCTTATTACACTGTGCTTGTTCATGTTGAGCGCTACCTCTACAACATAGACCCGGTTTTGGCTTAAGGCGTAGCCCTTCTCGCTAAGACGAGGCAAGATGTTTAGGCTTTTAGCAGATTGGAGGCTCATTTGTTTTCCTTAGATACTAATTTAGGAGTTGGGTTTAACCAGGCAGATAAATCATGCAGAGCTTGCTTAGTAATTAAAATCCGGTCTGCGTCAATAATCTTGGCAATGTTTAAGTACTGCGCTGAACACACGCTCACGTCGCTCAGATTACGGCTCGCTAAACGCAGCTCTGGACTAGGTGCATCGGCCACAATTAGACATTTAGCATCAAGCAGATTTAGCTTAGCTAAAAGTTTTGAGAGGTCCTTAGTCTTAGCTGCTTTAAGAGCTAGTTCTTCAATAATTAAGAGATTGTCGCCACTTCGAGCGTAAAAAGCACTTAAAGCGTGCACGAGCGCGGCTCGTTTAGCCTTAGTGTTAATTTTGCGACTGTAGTTTTCGAATCCAGTCGGCCCAAAGACAGTGCCACCACCACGCCATAATGGGTTACGGGATGAACCACTACGGGCGCGACCGGTCCCTTTTTGGGGGTGAGGCTTGCGACCACCACCACTAATTAAGCCACGCGTCTTAGTCTTGGCAAGATTCTCGCGACCGTTCTTAAGATAGGTGTTATAGGCTTGATGGATCAGAGTCTGGTTAATTTCCTTAACACTAAAAACACCTGGGTCTAGTTTGACCTGAGTTTGGGCTTTTACGCCAACTTTAGTGAAAGTTAGAGCTGACATTTTACTTACTCATCCCCTTTATAAGAATCAGGCCTTTTTTGGGGCCAGGAACTGCACCCTTAACACCAATGGCGTTCACAGCGCTGTCGACATAAGCAATCTTCAGTCCACGTGTTGTGACCTTAGTGTTACCCATGCGTCCAGCCATTTTCTTGCCCTTTAAGATATGCTGAGGGTACATTGAACCAATTGAACCGACACGGCGATAGCTACGGCCACCATGAGTTTTACGACCCCTGTGGAAGTTATGTCGTTTAATGGTGCCTGCCCAGCCCTTACCTTTATTGTTGCCGCTCACACTTACAATGTCGCCCACACTAAAAATGTCGGCGCTTAGTTGGTCGCCGACATTTAGTTCATCTAGATCTTCAGAGTTAAGACGAATTTCAGTAATAACAGAGGGATTGGCCTTAGAGGCTTTTAGCATCCCGACTTGGGGTTTAGCTTGATGCTTGGCCTTTCCAGCTCCGAGAATTAGGGCACTATAACCGTCAGTTTCAACAGTGCGCTTGCCTACGACCACGTTTAAAGAGGCGTCGAGTATCGTAACGGGCGTCACAATACCATCTTCGCCAATCAGCGAGGTCATGCCTACTTTACGCGTGATGAGTGCTTTCATTTCTTTAAAGCTATAGCTTCCTTATATTTATTGCCTAACCAGATCGGGTCTATTAACCTTAGCTGACAGTCTCTACTACAGACACGTTTTTTTGTGTCGCAGTGAAGTTGCTACTAAAACTATTTAGATGACTGCCAGGCTATAGGAAGCGAATTAATCGATCCTATGCCAAGAGATTTCTATATAGACCTCTTGTTAGCTTACAAAAGATACCGTAATAGATTAGCAATTAAAATGTAATCAGTCAATACGTTGGATATATTACGACAGTTACATTTTGATTTCGACGTCACAACCGGCAGGCAAAGATAGGTTCATTAGACTATCGATGGTCTTGGCGGTCGGCTCAAAAACGTCGATTAAACGCTTGTGGACACGCATTTCAAACTGTTCACGGCTCTTCTTGTAGACGTGAGGGCTCTTAACAACTGTAAAGGTTGAGCGCCGCGTTGGCAGTGGGATGGGGCCAGCTAAGCTCGCCCCAGTCCTGAGCGCCGTATCAATTATTTGCTTAGCAGCCTGGTCAATCACTTTGTGATCGTAGGCTTTAAGGCGAATTCGGATACGTTGCTTGGTTTCGGTTTTAACTTCTGCCATATGCTTATTTTAAGTTTTGCCTTACTTAGAGATCTTCGTTACGACACCAGCACCGACCGTACGACCACCTTCACGGATAGCGAAGCGTAATCCTTGGTCCATTGCAATTGGGGCAAGTAACTTAACATTAAAGGTGATTGTATCACCAGGCATTACCATTTCTTTGTCAGCTGGTAGTTCGACTTCTCCAGTAACGTCAGTGGTTCTAAAGTAGAACTGTGGCTTGTAGCCCTTGAAGAACGGAGTATGTCGTCCGCCTTCTTCTTTGGTTAGGATATAAACTTCACTCTCAAATTCTGTGTGAGGAGTAATGGTACCTGGCTTTGCAAGCACCTGACCACGCTCAATATCGTCACGCTCAATACCGCGGAGTAAGATACCGGCGTTGTCACCAGCGCGACCTTCGTCAAGTTGTTTCTTAAAGGCTTCGATGCCGGTTACAACTGACTTAGTGGTTGGGCGGATACCAACAATTTCAACTTCTTCGTTCATCTTCACGATGCCGGCTTCAACACGGCCAGTAGCAACGGTGCCACGACCCTTAATTGAGAAAACATCTTCAATAGGCATTAAGAATGGCTTGTCGAGATCACGTACTGGCTCTGGGATGTAAGCATCCATTGCCTCAACTAGTGCCATGATTGAATCTTCGCTTTCTTTGTCGCCTTCGAGAGCTTTGGTGGCTGAACCACGAATGATTGGGCAGTCACGGTCAAAGTCATACTTAGCTAGAAGGTCGCGAATCTCTTCTTCAACTAGATCAACTAGTTCGGCATCAGCGAGGTCCATCTTGTTCATGTAGACTAGAATACTAGGTACACCTACCTGGCGGGCTAATAGAACGTGTTCACGTGTCTGAGGCATAGGGCCGTCAGCGGCACTTACGACTAGGATAGCGCCGTCAATTTGGGCAGCACCAGTAATCATGTTCTTAACATAGTCAGCGTGTCCAGGCATGTCGACGTGGGCGTAGTGACGCTTTTCACTCTCATACTCCTGGTGGGAGGTGGCAATTGTAATACCACGAGCCCGCTCTTCTGGGGCCTTGTCAATTTGGTCATAGGCAACTGCCTTATTGATGTCGCTTGGTAATCTTTTAGCTAAGACAGCCGTAATAGCAGCTGTTAAGCTTGTCTTACCGTGGTCAACGTGTCCCATCGTACCGACGTTAACATGCGGTTTTGTTCGATCAAATGTAGCCATATCTCTAACTTCTCCTTGCTTTTGCTGTACGCGCTAACGGGTGACAAATATATGCTCCCGGGTCGCTTACTAGATATGTAATTATTATTAAGCGTAAGGGGTAGATCGTAATAATTAAACTACTAAAATACCCACGCTTTTTACCGAGGCTAGTATAGAGAAAACCCTTATCTTTGTAAAGGGGTAGCTCTAAAAGCGTAGCCCAATAAAACGCTAGAGCCTAAAAATTAGCAGCTCTCACGTTTATTTCTTCTTTGAGGCGATACCTTCAGTAATGTGTGGCGGTACGTCGGCGTAACGATCAATTTCCATCGTTGAGCTAGCCCGTCCCTGGGTCATCGAGCGTAAGTTGGTTGTGTAACCAAATAGTTCAGCGAGTGGCACAAAGGCCGTAATCTCTTTAACGCCGTTAGCTAGATCATCCATGCTCTCAATCCGTCCGCGCTTGGAGTTTAAGTCACCAATTACGTCACCCATGAAGCTTTCCGGACAAACGACAACCAGTTTCATAATTGGCTCAAGCAACACTGGGTTAGCACGCTTAACACCTTCTTGAAGGGCCATTGAACCGGCAATTGAGAAAGCCATTTCCGAGGAGTCGACGTCGTGATAGCTACCGTCATAGAGTTCAGCTTTAACATCGACTACTGGGTAGCCAGCTATTACACCGTTTGATAAAGCTTCTTCAACACCCTTTCTTACGGCTGGAATATATTCGCTTGGTACTACACCACCGCGAATTGAGTTAATGAACTCAAACCCAGCACCAGTTTCATTTGGTGACAAGCGTAGCCAAACATCACCATATTGACCACGACCACCAGTTTGACGAATGTACTTACCTTGTACTTCAACGTCGCTTTTACGGATCGTTTCGCGGTAAGCCACCTGTGGTTGACCAACATTGGCTTCAACGCTAAATTCACGCTTCATCCGGTCAACAATAATTTCTAGGTGTAGCTCACCCATACCAGCAATAATTGTCTGACCTGTCTCGTCGTCAACTCGAATACGGAAGGTTGGATCTTCTTCTGCTAAGCGCTGTAGGGCAATACCCATCTTTTCTTGGTCGGCCTTAGTCTTTGGTTCAATCGCAATAGAGACCGGTGGTTCAGGGAAAGTAATGCTCTCTAAAATAATTGGGTTAATAGGGTCACATAGGGTGTTGCCTGTAGTTGTGCCCTTAAGCCCAACAATGGCTGCAATATCTCCGGTACTAACTTCAGCAACGTCCTCGCGCTTATCGGCCTGCATACGCACAATACGACCCACGCGTTCGCGCTCGTTAGTAGAACTGTTTAGAATATAGCTACCAGCAACAATTTTGCCAGAATAGACTCTAAAGTAAGCTAACTTACCAACAAAGGGGTCGGTTGCAATCTTAAAAGCTAGAGCTGTAAACGGTGTAGTGGCTTCTGGAGTGCGTTCAATCTCTTCACCGCTTTTTGGGTGTTTACCCCAAGTTACACCGCGGTCATTTGGGCTGGGTAAAAGCTCAGTGACAATATCTAGTACTTTCTCAACTATCACACCGCGACCATCACCACCCGTAACAGGGAAAAACTTGCCAGATAGAGTTGCAACTCGAACGGCATGGACGATGTCAGCTTCACTCATTCCCTCTTCGCCGACTTCAAGATACTTCTCAAGCATGGGCTCATCTTCAGCCACTGCATTTTCGACTAAGAGTGAGCGGTAGCGCTTTGCTTCGTCTAGCATGTCAGCGGGTATTTCGCCTTCTACTAACTCATGATCTGTAAAATCCTTGTAGCTATAGGCCTTCATGCTGATTAGATCAACAACGCCACTGATGGCTTGCTCAAAGCCAATTGGCAAATGGATCGGGAAAGCTTGTTTGCTTAAGCGGGCATGGATCGATTCCAGTGACTTATAAAAATCACCACCGGTCTGGTTAATCTTGTTAATAAAACAGATTCGGGGCACGTTATATTTATCTGCCTGGCGCCAAACTGTTTCACTCTGGCTCTCAACACCCATCTTGCCATCAAAGACCACTACTGCGCCGTCAAGAACACGTAAGCTACGTTCTACTTCGACAGTAAAGTCAATATGTCCGGGGGTGTCGATAATATTAATTTGGTGATTCTTCCAGTAGCAAGTTACAGCCGCCGAGACAATAGTAATACCACGCTCACGTTCCTGAGCCATCCAGTCAGTTGTCGTCTCACCTTCATGAACGGCGCCAATCTTATGCTTTAAACCAGTACGGTA
The DNA here is from genome assembly GCA_027325485.1 of Candidatus Saccharimonadota bacterium. Lineage (GTDB taxonomy): Bacteria > Patescibacteriota > Saccharimonadia > Saccharimonadales > UBA4665 > JAJZWH01. Next base: position 1,760 of record DAIEFN010000007.1, on the reverse strand, counting down.
GAGGATACCCTCTGTAGTGGTGGTTTTGCCGGCATCAATATGAGCAATAATGCCGATATTACGTAGTTTATCTATCGGATAGGTCGAATTAGCCATCTATATTCCCTTAATTTTTATACTTGAATTAACCGCGCGCAAAGTGAGCGAAGGCTCGGTTTGCTTCTGCCATGCGGTGCGTGTCTTCGCGTTTTTTTACCGCTGCCCCTTGGTTGTTGTAGGCATCTGTAAACTCAGCCGCTAAACGATCCGCCATGCTCATGCCTTTACGTGCACGAGCTGCAGCCACTAACCACATAATGGTTAAGTGGTTCTGGCGTTGACCCTTCACTTCAAATGGGATTTGGTAGTTAGCCCCACCGACACGGCGTGAACGGGTTTCCATATGCGGTTGAATGTTCTTATAGGCTTGCTCAAACACGTCAAGCGGGTTATCGACTTTTAATTTAGCAGCAGCTGATTGCAATCCATCGTAAACCAGGCGCTCGGCAAGTTGTTTCTTGCCATCAAGCATCACCCGGTTAATCAGGCGCGAAACAGCAACGCTGTTATATAAACGGTCTGGTTTAATATCTCTTGTGAATGCTTTAGTTTTCTTGCGTGGCATATATATTAATCTCTAAAGTATTAAGGTTTCTTAGCGCCATATTTACTGCGACCTTGCTTGCGGTCACTCACCCCTTGGAGGTCAAGCGATCCACGTACAATATGGTAACGCACACCAGGCAAGTCTTTAACACGACCGCCCCGGACTAAAACAACAGCGTGTTCTTGCAAGTTGTGGCCTTCGCCGCCAATGTAAGCCCAGACTTCATAGCCGTTAGTGAGTCGGACACGTGCTACTTTTCGTAGGGCAGAGTTAGGTTTCTTTGGTGTCTTAGTTGTGACCTTAATACATACCCCGCGCTTAAACGGAGCTGGCTTTTCATAGCCTGTTGTTTTTAGGTTATTCACAACCCGCTGCATAGCTGGAGACTTACTCTTGCTCGTTACTTTGACGCGTGGTTTTCGAACCAATTGGTTAATTGTAGGCATATTAGATTTGCTTAAGATCGCTATTGACCTTTTTTAGTAGCCCCCTATAGATATCAGCTAGTGAATGTTCTAGCACAAATGCTGCGGGTTCTAGCTTAAAACTTTCCTTCTCTTACTTAAATTAATTTCGTTTGACCGTATTCTATCAGATAGAGCTCAGGTTATCAACTGACGAATGAATCGACAGCTAACTCGCTCTCATCGTTTAGATCAACATTTTCTTCCACGTAACCCGTTCCAACTGGAATCTTGCGTCCTAAAATGACGTTTTCCTTCAGTCCAAACAGACGATCGATCTTTCCTGAGGCTGCAGCAGCAATTAGGACCCTAGTAGTGTCCTGGAATGAGGCTGCTGACAAGAAGGAATCAGTCGATAGTGAGGCTTTAGTGATGCCGAGCAAAAGTTGAACATACTGAACAGGTTGCTTGCCATCAGCCAGCAACTTTTCGTTAGCTTCGCCAACGGCCAGTTTTGAAACAATATCGCCGGTTACGAATTCACTATCACCACTGTCTTCAATCTGGACTCGGCTAAACATCTGACGCACAATAATTTCTAAGTGCTTGTCTGAAATGTTCTGTCCCTGACCAACGAAGATCCGTAAAATCTCATTCATGATGTAGCGCTGAGTAGGTTCAACACCTTGCAGGCGCATTAAATCATGTAGGTTAATCGAACCATTGGTTAGTCTTTGACCAGCCACAACTTTGTCGCCGTCGGTTACTAA
>DAIEFN010000006.1 GCA_027325485.1 Candidatus Saccharimonadota bacterium | reverse complement strand
TTGCGTTTAACGTAAGCAGCGCGTACGCCAATACCACTCTGCAGGGGCATAAAGAAATTAGTTAAGGTTGAGTAAATGGAGAGTAATAAGTTTTCTTTAGGTTTTAGTGGTTTCGCGCTGAGTGAGAGAATAGCGTTATAGATGCCCATTAAGATTAATAGCATGATGCCATAACCAAATAGGAGCATAAGTATCAGCCAGGGATTGAGATGCTTAAGTTCGTTTACAACGGCCCTATTCTCATGAATGTAGTCCGCAAACAAGCCAAGGATTAAGGCAAGGACTGCATAAATAACAATTGTTTTTACCTGTTTGCTAAAACGCATACTCAACTACTATACCTTAGATAGTTTAGCTAAGCCTTAGAGTTATCTGTCGCTGTGCGCTTAAGGTGCTGTAGCTATCGCAATAGTGGCAGTGTACACTTAAATTAGGCCTATGGTTGATGCGTACGCAAAGACAATGGCGAACTTTGTTAACAAGTTCCCAACAAGAACCTTTCTCAAGGGTGAAATTATTATATTTCAGGGTGAGGCTCCAAGAGCGGCGTTTATTATTAAAAGTGGCATCGTTAAGGCTTACAACTTAAGCATTCACGGTGATGAGAAGCCGATTGGTTTTTATAGCGAGGGCGAAAGTTTTCCAGGTAGCTGGATCTACGATAAAGTCCCAAGTTCGGTTTACTACTATGAGACTTATTCGAATGAATGCACTCTCTATCTCGTGCCGCGTGAAGAATTTGTTGCATTTGTGCGTACCCACCCCTTCATGATGCTAGCTGAGCTAGACCATTACATAGATAGTTCACTTAGTTTGTCGATGCAGTTAAATGCCCTGCAACACTCAAAAGCAAGTGAAAAGTTAATGTATACCCTTCACTACCTTGCTCTCACTAGAGGGCGAACTATTCAGCCTCGGCAGCGTGAAATTACCCTGCAACTAACTCATCAGGATTTTGCTAATTTAACTGGTCTGACACGCGAAACGGCCGCCACTGAACTTAATAAGTTGAAGCGCTTAGGAGTTATTAATTACGGTAAGAATATACCCTACAGCGTTGATCTGCAGAAGTTACAGGCCATCTTAAATGACCAATATATTGCGGAGCTGGAAAATAGCTCCTCGAATCGTTAAAGGCTAGCAGCTACCCGGGTTTTTTCTTTAAGGGTTTCGTTTATAACCTTGTTTAAGTTCTGAGGGGCCGTCCAAGATTTGATGATGCAGCGTGTGGCGCCCAGCTTATAGGCCTTGTTAACTTCGGGTGAGTTTTCCATGTTCGTAAAAATAAGTACCTTTACTTTTGGATGATGTTCAAGCTCGTAGTGCTCAAGCAGCTCAATCCCGCCCATGATTGGCATTAGTAAATCAAGCAGGATTAAATCTGGCTTGTAGTCTTTTAAGATTTCTAAGGCTTCAACGCCGTTAAAAGCAGTTTTAACATGATGCTTAGCGCTCTCTAAGATAATCTTATAAGCTGCGTTTAAGTCTTTATCGTCCTCAACTATTAGTATGTTTGCCATTTGTTTACTAATTCATCCCTTCATACCAAATTATGCCATAAGCCTGACTCATTTGGCTGTCACATTCTTAACTTTAGGTTTAGCTTTCGTTTTCAGCGCACTACTTAACTCGACCGTCAAGGGCAGAGACAGGTAAAAAGTGGTGCCTTTATCTTCTTCGCTTTCAAACCAAACTTCGCCGTCCAACTCATTAATTAAACCCTTAACTAGATAGAGACCTAGGCCGGTACCGGAAGTTTCTTGACGAATTACATTCTCAGCCCGGAAAAACTTACTAAAGACATTAGAGTGCGACTCAGACGGTATGCCAACGCCAGTATCCTCAACAATAATAATTAATTGATTAGCCTTCACTTCTGCGCTGAGCTTTACTGTTCCCCCTTCGGGCGTGTACTTAATTGCGTTAGATACTAAGTTGCCAATTATTTCTTTTAAGATCACTTCGTCGGAAATTAATTTAACGTGCGCTGGCGGGTAGTTAACAATTAAATTTATCGATTTTTCGCTAGAGGAAAGCTGATGTTCTTCAATTATGGCGTCAAATAATTTAGGCAGTGCTAGAACTTTGCGCTCTGAGATCACGCTGCCGTTTTCGATTCGCGAGATATTAAGCAGAGTTGATACAGTGTCGTTCATGCGGTTTGCAGCCGCTACAATCGTCTTAAGCGACTTAGTTTGAGCTTTAGTCATCTTGCCCATATAACCATCAAGTAACATGTGGGCGTAGGTTTTAATTGCCGAGAGGGGTGTTCTTAACTGGTGCGACGCCAAAGAGATAAAATCGCTCTTCATTTTGTCGATTTCGTACTCCGCACCAATGTCCCTAAAGATCTGAATACAGCCCGCCGTGACGTCTCCAACCATGATTGGCGAGATGGTAATTGCTAGACGGACAAGACTGCCATTTTTGTGGCGGTAGATGACATGCTCGGAGAGTATTTGGCCAGACACAAAAGCGCGCGTGATGGGCCGATCAATGAGCGGAATTTGGACTCCGTTTTCATCAAAGGACGTAAATAGTTCTGGGAACCAACGCCCAATCACCTCTTCGGCAGGATAACCAAGTAGCTTAACAGCAACTGGATTAATACGCGTTACATTGCCGTGTTCATCTGTCGTAATGGCACCGTCACCGATGCTATCAATAAGGACATCAGTTATTATCTGTTGGCTTACAAGTTCGTGTGCATCATTCCCCTTCATCAAACCTATTATACGATTGAGTCATCTGACCTCTGTGCATAAATTCTTACTGTCTGTCATAATGCTAGTGGTTTGATAACACAATGGCTGACTTAAATCATCACTTAACAATTTCCTGGCGCTCTAAGTCTATAAAACGCTCTGCTGTGCTGATGTTATTAGGTCTTGTACTTTTATACGGCGTTATACCAAATCTACATTCTCTCTTTGGACTTGAGCTACATCTGCGCTTACCAAAAGCACCAGCCTATCTTATTGCATCTATTCTAAGCTATTATCTAACCTTTATTTTCTCAAGTCTCAGCTATCGCTTCTTAGCAATTAAAAATTTACGCTTAGGCCAAGTCTGGTTAGTTCAACTTGCGAGTGCACCACTTAATTTACTGCTACCAGCTGGTATTGGCGGGATTAGTATTAATTATCTATTCTTACGGACTAAACAATTCTCGCAAACTATTTCTGGTTTAGTAATTGCGTTTAATAATGCGCTTGGTATTGCTGGTAATGTTTCGCTCCTATTGCTTTGGTTATTACTGTTTGGCGTGAATAGTAGTTTGTTACATGCTTATCGGCAGCATGAAAGCTTAATTGTGCTAGTCCTGCTTTTAGTGTTACTTGGTCTGTTGATTCTGATCTTATTCTTAAATAGTGCGCAGGTACTTGCTCGCCATGTGCGTCAAAACTTAACTAAGGCTTTAAAGCTCTACGAACACTCAAGTCGCTGGTGGCGTGTGATTGGCGCTTATGGTTGTGCCATAGCTCAAGCCCTTGTGACGGCATTGGCTTTTTGGCTGACACTCAAAGCCTTTCAGATTAACTTAGCCTACCCGATCACCTTCCTAATTTACTCTTTAAGCGTCTTAGTTGGCGGCTTCTTCCCTACTCCAGGCGGTTTAGGTGGCGTAGAGGCTAGTTTAGTGGCTGGGATCGTTGCTGTGCACGGCTCGGATACTTCGCTCGCTCTAAGTGCCGTATTAGGTTACCGCGCAATTAGCTATTGGTTGCCGGCATTTACTGGCGGTATTGCACTCTTTTTGGTGCGCCGGTTACGCTTAATAAAGTGGCGTTAAGATTTTTACTTGTCTATAGCTAAGACTTGAGCATATGATTGGATATAGCCACAAGGGGCGAGATTGATGGCGGAGCTTGTTGTAATACTCTTTCTCTTCATAATTTTGCTTATTGTTGCTGTGTTTATTTATCGCTTAAGTCAAAGCCAAAAATTAAAATTAGTTAGTTTAGAAGTTAAACTGCCGGCTTTTAACGCGGCGGATCGCAAGTTTAGTAGTATTAGCCTAGCAAGCGTTTACCCGCTAATTAGTGAAATAGTTAATCAGTCTAACTGGTTGGCGTTTAAGCCTCAAATTGAGCTAGAAGTCAGCTTTAATCTTAAGCATGGCACTAGCTTCTTAATTAATATGCCCCTTAAGTACGCGGAAGTGGTTAGAAACCAGCTCTTAGCTATAGCACCACGACTTGAGGTTTCTAACGCTACTGAGCTCAAAGCATTAAAACTTAAGCCGAATTACGTTACAAACTTGACGCATTGGCGTGCGGGACCAAAATTTGCGGATGTTAAAAAAGAGAAAAGTTTTATTAGTGATTTAGCTGCTAACTTGCACGGGCTAAACCAAAATGAACTTGTAGTGCTGCGTCTTGGTATTAATCCAGAGCCGAAGCGGTTACCACTTAAGGTACTAAAGCTAGTCTTAGGGGCCATAAGAGCTGGGCTAAGGTTAATTATTGAGTTAGCTGAAACCGACGCACGTCGCTCAAGCGAGCGTAGCTATAACCGCCGTGTAATGCAGCGCGGTAGATCGATTAAAAACCCAGATGCTTCGTTAAGAGTTAGCGTTACGACCTTAGTTGCTACTAAAACAAATACCAGAAGCGAGACTTTGAATGTAGCACTACAGGCCGCGGCCTTAGTTAATGGCTTAGCGAAGAAGCCATCCTTGTTTCAAAGTCGAGCCGTGGCGCGTTATCTAGGCCATAGTAAAGTTTATCTGCACCATTTTCGCGTCACAGCCGATGCCTTGCCGCATCTCTTTAATTTCCCCCCGGCTGGCGGTATTTGGGAAGAGCATGCCAAGTTAAATATGAGTCTTATGCTAAGAGTTGGTCTTGATGCTAATAAGACAAAGGCTTTAGTGCTAGGTCTAAACGGAACGAGCGCAGTTGGCTTAAGTAGTAAAGAGCGCCAGACGCACACTTTAATCATTGGCGGTACTGGCATGGGAAAGTCAACGCTACTTGGCTATAGCTTCATCCAAGACATGGCGAATAACAATGGTGCTTTATTAATGGACCCACATGGTGATTTAGCGCAGCAGATGCTTAAACATGTTCCACCGCAACGCATCAATGATGTGATCTACATTGACCCAACCCAAATTCATCACCCAGTTAACCTTAATTTGCTTGAGTTGCCAGTAAGCATGAATAGTGAAGCTCGAGCACTGAGTAAAGATTTTATTGCTGAGTCGATTATATCGATCTTTAGAAAAATCTTTTCTGAGGACGATAGTGGCGGACATCGCATTGAATATGTATTGCGTAATGCGATTTATACGGCGTTCCATGTTCCAGGAGCTACCTTATTCACAATTCAAAAATTATTAACGGATGAATTATATCGGGCTAGTGTCGTGGCTGGTCTAAAAGATGACGCATTGAAGGCTTTTTGGTACGGTGAATACGCTAAGGCCGGCAGCTATCAGCGCGTCAAAATGATTAGTGGCGTGACTGCAAAGTTAGGACGTTTTGAGCGTTCGGTGGTAGTTAAGCGTATGCTTGATAACCCGTCCTCTACGCTTAATTTCGATCAGTTACTGGCCGAACGTAAAATTTTAATCTGTAATTTTGCAAAGGGAGCAATAGGTGAAGATAACGCAGTACTGCTCGGTATGGTGGTGCTCGCTAAGCTGCAGTTAGCCGCGTTAAAACGTGTCCTTCTCGCAAGCCATGACCGTACGGCTTTCTATCTCTATGTTGATGAGTTTGAGCTGTTTAACGCGCCGCTTTTTACGGAGCTTATTAGTGAATCCCGCAAGTTTGGTATTTATCTAACTTTAGCGGAGCAAACAACAGCCTACCAAGACGAAAGAGAGAGCAACATCTTAATGGCTAACGTTGGCAATGTTATAGCCTTTCGGACGGCTGCTGAGGTCGATAAACGGCGCATCTTGCCATTATTCACTCCCTATCTAACTGGTTCAGACTTAAGTAATCTAAAACCGTACAGTTGTTATTTAAGATCAATGGGCGAGCAAGCACAGCGACCGGTTTCGTTTCAAACTGTTTTGCTGAAGGGTCATGGTAGTAACACGGTGGCAGGTGAAGTAATAAAACACAGTCGCCTGCTCTATACCTGTCCTTACTTAGGTGATAGGCTAGCGACTGGGAAAACAAACCGCGTGCCAATGTCAAAAACTACCTAAGTTGGCTTTAAGGGGTGCGGTTTTGTATAATCCTAACGAGTAGTTCAATGTTATTCCTATTAGGGCGTCGCCAAGTGGTAAGGCACCAGGTTTTGGTCCTGGCATTCGGGGGTTCGAATCCCTCCGCCCTAGCCAATGAAACGGATACTCGTAAGTCCCAAAGGTTTAGTAAGCGCTGCTTCAGCTTGACTAGACGTAAGCCTTCTACGGTGACCGACTTCTGTCACTAGCACTATAATAATTAGGTTTTTAATTCGATGTAGAATTCTATACTTTGAGCTTAACTAGCATGGTCTTAGCTAGGTTATATACGGTTTAATTGTTCTGGTCGTTCAACTAATTCTAGATTTTTTAGAACTAGCATTCTAGCCATCGAGAGAAGGATTTTATCATCATTGAATTCGCACTTTACGGCGTCGATATTGAAGTCATCGTTTATCCGGATAATATCGTTGGCGCTAATGAATAAGTGCTTATCAACTTTGTCATAAATATTCGCTACCCCAGGTCGAAAGCGTGTAATGTGCGATCTTGCAATCCGCCAACCAATCTCAGTTGTCATTTCTGCTAGTTGAGCATCGTCGTTGGCTTTTGTCTCAGGTCTATTTCTTAGGTGCCATTGCGGGACATTATTAACAGCGCAGGTGTAGGCAAAGTTACTCATGTCATAGGCTACATTTTCGAGCTCATGGATTTCTTGAAGCGGTATCCCTTCTTCGGCAAAGCGACCATAGAAGCGATTCTCACAATTAGTTTCAAACGACTTGTAACCGTTTTTCGACTGTTCTTGACGCTCAAGATCGATGTAGAGCGGTAATTTACTCATTAACATAACTATAACATAAAAACAGCAAAATAAAAAATAGCGGTTATTGTAGATTTTTCATTTTCGTGGGTCTTAAAATGCTTTCTACGCCAAAGAGAACTCTTATGCTTGCATCTCTTAAGCCGGCTAGTCTATTGTTAGGATTAGATGACAAGATTAAAAAATACGGCGCCACGGAAATATATTCATCAGCTGAATATGAACCAACTGGAAGGCCGGATGGTGCGCTTAGATAATCATAAAGTTACCACCGAGATATTATTTGTTGGCGGTTTAAGCGCCAATCTTGAATATTGGTGGGGTCTGATTCGGGCCCTTGGTGATTTCGGCAGTGTTAGCGCCCCTGATTTACCTGGCATTGGTGGCATGACAAGTTTTTATAAAATTAAAAGACGACCCACAATCGATAGTTATGCTGATTACCTAGCGACATTTACTAAACTGCGCTACGGTCGGCGTCGGATCGTTATTGTTGGCGTTGGTTTTGGTTTTGTTGTTGCGACACGCATGTTGGCTAAATACCCAGATATCGCGCGCCGCGTTAACCTCATCGTTTCGCTAGGTGGTTATGCTGATGCCGAAGACTTTAAATTAGGCAGTAAGATCCTAAAGGTGCATCAGTTATTAAGTTATCTGACTTCTAAAAAAATCTTAGCAACGGTACTTAAAAAAATACTGTATAACGATCTACTGTTGCGTTGGCAGTATGGTCGACGCCTTGGCCGTAATGCTAAATCTGACGCCGCCAATGCTTTAATTATTGGCGAAGTGAGAAGATGGCAAAGTAGTGACTTACGAACTTTTGGGGCAATTGTCGGACAGCTAACTACTTTTACAAACTGCGATTGTGTCATTGACGTAAAAGCCTGGCACGTTTTTTTAAATGAGAAAACGTTGATTCGCAACCGGGTTGAACAACATTTAAGAGTGATTTACCCTGACCTGACAATTGCTAATTCGACTCGTAAAAATAACTATGTCTTAAACCAAAATAAGCGTAACGCAAGCTACTTTTTGTCTAATGAGCTAAAACAAACCTTGCGCTCAATCTAAGCCTAAGCATTATGCATTTGCGTTTAGGGTAGTCATAAGTGATAATTAGCCTATGTTTCACTTTGGTCACAGGCACAATGACGAAAAGCATCTACCTCGAGTAGAAATGACAGTTTCAAATGAGACTTTAGTTAGAGCGATTCTCATTATCTTAATTGGGATTGTTTTTTTTGAAGCTTTTCTAAAGATCAAATCAGCAGTCGTGTTATTGCTGCTTGCTTTCTTCCTAAGCCTAGTCTTGAATGGTCCAGTAAGTTGGCTGGCCAATAGATTACCGGGACGCATCAAGGGTAGTCGCTTAATTGCAACTAGTATTTCCTATATTCTGGTAATTGCACTTTTTGGCGTCTTCTTTGCCTATGTCATACCACCTTTCGTACACCAGACAGAACGCTTTATATCGGCCGCGCCAAACTTAGTTAAAGAGACTCAAAATCAACGCACGGCATTAGGTAAATTTGTGCGCATCCATCATTTGCAGGGTCAAGTAGACAATTTATCGAAACAATTATCGAACCAATTAAAGAATATTGGTGGCATTGCTTTTAACTCCGTAATACGGGTTGCTAAAGATGTATTCTCTTCTGTAGCTGTCTTAGCCTTAACCTTTATGATGCTAGTAGAAGGACCGCGTTGGTTAAATGCCTTAAGACGAATATTTGTTCAACGTAAGAACTACGATAAGGTTGATCGCATTGCTCACGAAATGTACCGTGTCATAAGGGGCTACGTTAATGGTCAAGTGTTACTAGCTATCATTGCCGCAGTACTAGTTGCGCCATCGCTATTTATCATGGGCGTCAGTTATCCGGTCGCTTTAATGGTTATCGTTTTTATTAGTGGCCTTATTCCAATGCTTGGGCATACAATTGGTGCCGTCATCTTAACTTTCGTGGCCCTATTCCATTCCGTCACCGCCGCTTTAGTGGTGCTTATTTGGTATGTAATCTATATCAACATCGAGAACTACTTAATCGCTCCGAAAATTCAGGCTAACTCTACGAAAATGTCTCCATTACTTGTCTTAATTGCAATTGTCGTAGGTATTAATTTTGGTGGCTTACTAGGTGGACTAATTGCTATACCTGTGGCCGGTGTCGTTCGCGTAATCCTCGTTGAGATTCTTGAGCAACAAAACCGACTGCCAAAAGATTATTTAGACGAAACTAAGACACCCTAAGAAAGGTATTGCCAGATTGGTCCGTCGAGGCGATCGAGAACGGTAATATTTGCTTGCTCAAGTTGAGCTCTTAATGCGTCGGCCGTAGTCCAATCTTGATTATTCCGGGCCTGCTCGCGTTCCTTAATTAATTGCTTTTGCTGTTCGGATATATCTGGTACTGTGCTAAGTTTAAGTCCTAAAAGATTATCAATTAATTTTAAGCGTGTCTCAATTTCAGCTGCTTTAAAGTGGCTGCTTGGTTCAATTTGATCCAGCCAGGCTTCTAGGGCCGCTAGAGCGAGGGGGGTGTTTAAATCATTCTCTAACTGGGTTAGTAGTTCTAAAGGCGCGAGGTGCTCTTCATAATCGCCCTTTTGTTGGTAGCGCAGGACTGCAAAATTGCGGTAGCGGACCAAGCGAGCTTGAGCTGCACGCATCGCCTCATAGCTAAATTTACTTTGCGTGCGGTAATGCGACTCAAGCGCTAGCAGGCGTAGCGTTTCGCCGCTAAAACCCTTAGCCATAATGTCTTCAAGGGTAATTGTATTGCCGAGACTCTTTGAGATTTTGTTATCACTTAGCAGGATATGATTAGTGTGGACCCAATATTTCGCAAGTGGTGCATCGTTTAAGGCTTCGGATTGGGCAATTTCATTTGTATGATGAACTGGGATGTGATCAATCCCTCCACTATGAATATCTAGCGTTGGGCCTAGGTACTTTAAGCACATCGCGGAACACTCAATGTGCCAACCTGGAAAACCTTTACCCCAAGGACTATCCCATTCCATGTCCCTTTTTTGGTCGCTGGGTGAGAATTTCCATAAAGCAAAGTCATTAGCTTGGAGTTTTTCTGGATTTACTTCTACCCTTGCACCAGCCTGCTGTTCATCTAAATCAAGTTGTGCAAAGTCAGCATAGGAGGGGAACTTAGCAGTATTAAAGTAAATACCATCAGTGATACGGTAAGTGTAGCCCTTGGCTTCCAGTTTTAAGATGAAATCGATTTGTTCGTTGATGTGATCTGTGGCCTTTGGAATCTGAGTTGGCGGTGTGAAGTTTAGTTTAGTTAATGACTCAATAAAATAGTCGCCGTAAAACTGAGCAATATCCCAGGCGTTTTTGCCCTCATTTGCTGCTTTCTTGGCAAGTTTATCTTCGCCTTCATCGGCATCAGATGTTAAATGGCCAACGTCGGTTATATTTATTACCCAATTTGGTTCAAACCCAGAAGCTTTTAGAGTACGGATTAGTAAATCATAGCGAATGAAGGTAAACCAGTTACCAACGTGCATGTAGTCATAGACCGTTGGACCACAGGTGTAGATAGTGACCAATGGTGGTTGCTGAGCACTAAAGTCTTCAACCTCGCGCGTTAGGGTGTTATAGAGACGAAGCATTAGCTATCCCCTGGTTTAAGCAACTCGCTGGCTTTAGCGACGACTGACTTTATTAAACTATCGCTGTCCTGATTGCCATAGAGTTTAAAACCACTGGCATAGTCATGTCCACCTCCCCCAAAGTGCTCAGCTAAGGTACCAGCAATTGGGTAACCCTGGTTGGAGCGGATTTTGGCAGTTATTTTGCCATCATGATAGACCTTTAGCGCAATTGCGATAGCAGTTCTTTCTGTTAAACGCATATCTTCTAGGGCGAGTACGGATGGATTGTAGAGCGGACTGTAACGTTCAATTTCGGGCCAAGGAATTACCACTAAAGCAACGCGATCATTATCGAAGTATTGAATCCGCTTCAGTAACTCACCCTTGTAGTGGACTAAGTCAGCGCTTTTGCGCATATTAGCACGGCGAGCGGCCTCAAGATTGGCTAGTGATACGCCCTGCTCTACCATCTCGGCGATGCTATAGATTGTTTGGGCTGATACATTGTCCGTAGTAAGCCCGAGCGTGTCAGATAGTATTGCGGCCACTAAGGCATTACGGGCGACATCATTTAGTGCGTAGCCTAACCGTTTGCATAAGTTGTAGATTACTTCAGCCGTGGCGGAGGAAGTGGCCTCAATTAAACTTGCACTCGCAAAATCAATACTTGAGGGGGTGGCATGATGATCGATAACAATTAGAGGACTCTTGCTTAAGGCACCTGATCTTAGTGATCTAATTGAATTATCGATTAAGGCTAGCGAGGATGTGTCGACGAGGATGACTAAATCATAGTGTGTTGGTAGCTCTTGGCTAACGCGGTCCCAGCCAGGGAAATAAGACAGGTAGCTTGGTATTTTTATACCACATACTAGCTCTGTTTCTTTACCTTGGAGCATGAGGATTTGCTCAAGCGCTAAGGCGCTACCAAGACTATCGCCATCGGGATTGTCCGGTTGTAAGATTAAGACCTTAGTTGATGCACCAATTAGGTCTTTAATTCTTGCGCTTTGCTCTTGTTCTGACATAGTAATTAAGTTTTTAGGAAACGGTTGGTGTTTCACTTAAGGTCTGGCGGTGTTCAATTGCCCGTCCGAGAGTGATTTGGTCGGCGTATTCTAAGTCGACCCCGATTGGCAAACCGCGTGCTAACCTGCTTATTTTAACCTTTCGCTCTCCAATTTGCTGTTGAATGTATAAAGCAGTTGACTCGCCCTCCACGCTGGCGTTAGTTGCGAGAATTACTTCTTGAACCTTATCTTCGTCGAGACGCTTAATGAGTTCTGCAATATGGAGCTGTTCAGGTGAAACGCCATCAATTGGTGAAACTAGTCCACCAAGAACGTGGTAAGTACCGTGGAAAAGAGAGGTCTTTTCAATTGCCAAGATGTCAAATGGTTCAGCAACAACCGCAATTATCGTTTTATCGCGTCTTGGGTCGCTATAGAGCGTTGAAACGGTTCGATTAGATGGTATTAAAGCAAAAGTCTTTGTGCAGTAGCTTATGCCCTCGGGTAGTTTAATTAGAGCATCAGCTAAACGTTCACCAGCCTGCGTGTTATGTCTAACAAACCAATAGGCATATCTTTCTGCGCTGCGTGGGCCAACGCCTGGAAGGGCGCTAAACGCTTCAATAAGCTCTGTAAGTGCTGGTGGGAGTACGTTACTACTATTATTCATGAGCGATATCTAAGTCTGATTAACACTAAACTAAAGTCCCAAGCTACCTAGTAGGCCCATAAATGGCTGCATTTTTTCAGTGGCTAGATGCTGACTTTTTTGAATCGCTTCGCGGATTGCTTCTTCAAGCCATCGCTCCAGCATCGTGATGTCTTCTAAATCGACTAAGGCTGGATCAATGTGAATTTTTTTAAGTTTTTGCTCACCGTTAATTTCAATGCGCACTGCGCCGTCGCCCTTTTCAACTTCAATGATTTCGCGCTCTAACTCTTTTTGAACTTTCTTAATCTTAAGCGCCATTTTGGCCTGGTCAATTCTGCTCATAGTTATTTGCCCTTACTTAGATAGTGGATATTTCCTGTCTCTAGTCTAACTTAGGCGTGAAGTATAGCAAAGTGGACTTAAAGTCTAAGCTATTTTAGTTTTTCGTGGTAGGAGCTAACCACACTTGGATTATTCGCCCAGGCGACAAAATAACTTCTAATGCCATAGGCAGCGCTAAGGCTAACAACCGCAAACATTATAAATAGACCAGCGAAGCGAGCGATTGGATTACGCGGAAAAATCTCATACCACTCTTTCAGTAGAAAGGCGAGCCCGGTGCCGGCCGTCACTGCTACTAAGGGTAACAGAGCGAGCAAACTAATAACGCCAAAGCTAGCAATGAGCCAGCCACAGGCTATGAAAATAACGACGTTACGCCAGCGCCAATTATTAAGCCGGATGAGGTAGCTGTATAGGCCAAGCACAAAAAGGACACTAAAGGTCAAGGGCACTAATGGTAAATGGCCAAGATATAAATCTGTACTGGTATTGGCGCTATGAATAAATAGATTAGTTGGAACGTGGATAAAATTAAGACTAAGACCATGCCAAAAGGTATGGAGCGAGGTGGTGCTTAGCCCATAGCCTAACCAATTATTTAATTGCCGCTGCATGAAGTGCCGAATCATTTGATAGCCTAGTGGCAAAATAATGACAATTGGTAGTAGCGGTATTAAGATCTTATTAACTTTAGACAGTGCTTTATAGGCGCTAATGAGCGGTTTTTTAGATAGCCAGAGCGCAACTAATGCGAACCAGACACCACCGGGAACGTAAAGGCTGAATGCGAAGACGATTGCAAATAGAATTAGGCTGATTTGGTTTGCTTTTTGGTTAATAAAAGACACGACCGCAAGAAGAGATGATACGAGCAGGAGCTGGCTGATTAGTGGGATGGCTTCCCTGCTGGCGGCCAGTAGTCCAAAGCAGGTTAGGCTAATTAAGGCTGCTAGCAACCCAATTTTAAAGCCGTGCCAAGAGCTAACTATCCAATAGACTAAAGCAACAGTGATGACTCCAATTAGTACAGAAGTTATGCGAAAGCCAAAAACAGTGTGATTTAAGGCATAGGTTAGATGTAAAAGCAGATAGTATGGCCCGTAGAGTAGATTTAAAGATTTCCACCAATGACTGTTTAACATTAATTGTTGCTTAGTGATTTGCTCGTTCTGGTTAATGAAGCTGTTTGTGAGGGTTGTTAGACGCCAAACTAAGAGCGCAGTACTGGCCGCAATTGTCAAAATCAGCCCATAAAACTTGGCGTCTTTCTTCAACCAGCTTAGCTTAAGTATTTTTTTAGTTTCTGCTTTAGCCATGCGCTTTGTACCTAAAAGGGTGCGTTATGTTTTTTGTCTAAGGAGCGGAAACGTTGGCGCTCGTTATCGAAGAATAGTTCCACACCGCCAATTGGTCCGTTGCGGTGCTTCTTAATAATAATGTCCGTGATTTTTTTACGATCGGTTTCTGGATTATAGAATTCTTCACGGTAGATGAAGGCTACAACATCAGCGTCTTGTTCGAGTGAACCACTTTCTCGAAGGTCTGAGAGCTGCGGAATCTGCGGACTACGGCTTTCGACCGAGCGGTTTAGCTGCGAAGCGGTTAGTAATGGGACGTCTAGTTCACGAGCGATGCTTTTTAAGCCACGAGAAATATCAGATATTTCTTGTACCCGATTGCCGTCATTACCGAAGCGGTTGCCACCACTCATTAGCTGTAGATAGTCAACTACTATCATGCCAAGTCGGTGACGATGATTTTCCCTTCGGGCAATAGTGCGCATATCGCTGATTGTAATTCCGGGGGTGTCGTCAATAAAGATCGGCGCTTCACTTAAGGTGCCCATGGCTTCACCTATCTTTTCAAAGTCGGTATCTGTTAAATTACCGGTTCTTAAGGCCCAGGCGTCAACACCAGACTCAATGCTCAGCAAGCGGTCGACTAGTTGTTCTTTGCTCATTTCAAGGCTGAAAAATAAGACTGGCTCTTTAGATTTTACGGCGACGTTATGGGCAAAGTTCAATAACAGAGCCGTTTTGCCCATTGATGGGCGAGCCGCCAGAATAAACAAATCAGAGCGCTGAAATCCAGCTAATAAGTTATCTAGATCACTAAAGCCAGTAGATATGCCACGCAACTTCTTTTTGTCTTTGTGTAAATCATCCAAGCGTTCAAAACTTTCAGCGAGAATCGCTTCAAGGCTGACAACTGATTGTTTGACGTGTTGCTCACTAACTGCAAAGAGATTACTTTCGGCTTCTTCTATTAATTCGTGCAAGGCCTTTGTTTCATCAAAACCGAGTGACACCATTTGCTGAGACACGGCAATAAGCCTTCGCCGCAAAGCCTTTTGCGCCACAATATCGGCGTACTGTTCAACGTGCGCTGCAGTTGGCACAAAGTTTGTTAGCTCTGTAAGGTAAGAGGCTCCACCGACGCTGTCTAGCTCGCCATTAGATTTGAGCTGGTTAGCCAAAGTTAAAACGTCAATTGCTGAACGCTGTGTGTAGAGATCGTTCATGGCCGAGTAAATAACTTCGTGTTTTTTATCAAAGAAATCAGTCGGTCTTATCTGATCAGCAATTTTGACAATCGCATCGGTATCAATAAGGATTGAGCCCAATAAAGAAGCTTCGGCGTCAAGGTTCTGCGGCGGTTGTTTTAACTCTTTAATAATGTCTGCCATCGCGGGTATTAGCTTTCTTCCACCAATAAATTTGTTCTCTGCCTATTATATTATCGAAGCTTCATTTTACCCTAACACTTATAAACACCTTTTCCCCTTAGGGCGAAAGTAGCTCAGCGCCACCGAAAATTGTGGAGATAGTATCGAGCTTGTCTATTTCAGGCTTACTCTTTGTGGGAGACTTTTTTAGTAAGTCAGTATCGACAATGCAACTAATTGCTAATTCTTGGCCTGTTACTTTCTTAACTGCTGCCATAATGATGGTTTTATTTTTCGGATCGTTAACGCGTTTTTGGTGAAACGGGAAAGCAAACTTCAGTGTAATCTGATTAGTCTCATTAAACTCAACACTAGCCATACGCACTACGCCATAAAGCGTGTTATAGCTGGTGCGCAGTAAGGTAAGTACTTCGTCCCATGAAGCCTGATTAAAGTCCACGTTTAGCGTTTTTTTCTGCTTCGTTGGTTCGTTTTTTGCGCTTGCTTTAACTTGCACCTCTAAGCTAGGTGTATCATTTAGTTCTGTATCTGCGACGGGTTTTTTCAAAGACGTGACTTTTTTAGAGACGCTTTGCTCTATATGAGTAGCGGCTAAGGTTGGCTCGTGATGAGCTAGGCTCTTGAGCAAGCAAATTTCTAAATAGACCACAGGGTTTGATGCGGCGCTAACATCTAGTAGATTTGCTAAGAGGCTAAGTTCACTTTCGTTATCTAGGATTTGACTACCATTAATTAGATCGGCACGTAAAACTTTAGCGAGTTGAGAAGCGATGATTGTTGGCGGGTAACCCTGGTCGAGTAATTGATGTAAGAAAGTGACAACATCCTTAGCGGTACTGGTGCTGATATTAATGAGTAAGTCGTTAATGAGTTGTGTTGGTGGTACGCCAATTAGTTGGCTAATGTCACTGGCTTTAATGGGCTGCGGATAGTTTGCGGCTTGGTCAAGTAAACTGATGCTATCTCTAAAGCTGCCTTGTCCGTGTTCGGCAATGATGTCGAGCGCTTCTGGTTCGATTGCGATCTTCTCGCTACTTGCAATTGAGCTGAGATGCTGCGCTACTTTATCTTTCGGAATTGGTCGGAACGCATAGCGCTGGGTGCGGCTAATAATTGTCTCGGGTAGCTTATGCGCTTCTGTTGTTGCGAGAATAAAGACGACGTGAGCCGGCGGTTCTTCTAAGGTCTTAAGGAGCGCATTAAAAGAGTCATTGGTCAGCATATGGACCTCGTCGATAATATAGACCTTATACTTCGCACTAACGGGTGCAACGTATACCTTCTCAATTAAGGCTTTAGTTTCTTCTAGCTTACGGTTTGAGGCGGCGTCAATTTCTATAATATCGATATTAGCCGAGTCGTCGTCGTATTTAAGATCGTTAATTTCGTGAGCTAGGATACGAGCAATTGAAGTTTTGCCAACCCCTTTAGGCCCCGTAAAAAGGTAGGCGTGAGCAATCCGGCCGCTTTTAACGGCCCGAGCTAAGGTCTCAGTAATATGCTCTTGGCCAACAATTTCAGCCAGAGATTTAGACCGGTATTTGCGGTATAGCGCTTGCCCCATAAACTATTAGCTATTATAGCCTATAGTTACACTTGCCGGAGTGGATACTTAAAGAGCAGCTTCAAGTGCGGCCCATTCGGCGTTGTCGTCTTCTGGAACGTTGACACTCACCTGATCGCCAGGTTTAGCTTTAAAGTAAGTTACGCTAGCTAGTAGCACGCGGTACTCTTTATCGCCAACACTAACTGAGTAATGGCCATTTACTAAATTGAGCGTGCCGACAACTTGTTTTCTGGGCACTGGGCCAATTTGCTTGTAGAGGAAAGTCCCATCGTCTGCGATGGTTAGCTTTAAGATATCACCTTGGACAAGTTTAGATTTAGAAGCGTAGTTAGCTGGAACAGGATAGGTTTTGCTATCGCTCCCAACCATGTTTTGACCATCAAATACGCCTTCAATAATTTTACCGAGCGTATCTTCACGCGCAATTGGAGCAATTTTCTCATCATCGCCTACTAAACTAATTAAAAGTTCATTCGCGGCGGCAATGTTTGTCTCAGCTTCTCTTATGAGTGAGCGCAAGCGTTTGATTTGCTTGTCAGGTACTTCTGGCATGTTGGCCTCTATTTGCTTCCTCCGACTCGATCGGTATTTGTCTAGGGTCAGTTACCCCTAAACTAACATTTATGCGCACTAAAGTCAAAGTGTTCTGTGGATAAAGAACAACACCAGCTATCTAAGCCGTAATCTCACGCTTAATTTTTGAATTTAGTCTAACTGTTACTTATGCTAGTTCGACAGTAGCGCCGGCTTCCTCAAGCTTCTTCTTGGCGGCTTCAGCATCTTCAGTTTTAGCCTTTTCAAGAATTGTCTTTGGGGCACCGTCAACTAAAGCCTTAGCCTCACCAAGACCGAGGTTAGTGATGTCTTTAACGGCTTTAATGACTGCTACTTTTTGACTACCAGCGTCTTTTAAGACGACATCGTATTCACTCTTAGCTTCAGCAGCTGGAGCGGCATCTGCACCTGCTGCAGGGGCAGCAACAGCAGCGACAGCAGCGGCAGGTTCAATGCCGTACTTGTCCTTTAGGGTGTTGCTTAGTTCATTAACTTCTAAAACGGTTAAACCGACAAGTTCTTCGGCTAATTTTTCAATCTTTGACATTGTATCTATCTCCTTAAAATTTACTTAAATTAGGCTTTACTAGCCTTGGCTTCGAGCGCTGCAATAATGCTTGGTAGATTATTGCTGGCACTAATTACTGATCGAATTGGCGTACCCAAGAGAGCAACTACGCTAGCAATTAATTGTGGCTTGCTTGGCAGGGCTGCAAGTGATTTCACTTCATCAGCACTTAGCCAGTTGCCTTCTGGGGTAATTGCACCGACAAAATCTAGCGTCGGGTTAGTTTTGGCGAAATTAGCCAGACTGTTGGCTGCTGCTACTTCGTCGCTATCGTTAAAAGCGTAGGCCAGCATGCCTTCGAGCGGGCTAACGTCAAATGCTTTGTACTGGTCGAGTTTGCCTAGCGCTTGCATTACAAGTCGGTTTTTAACTACCTTGACGGTTGTGCCGTTTGCTTTGGCGTCTTTTCGCAGGGTTTGCATGTTTTTAACCGGAGTGCCTTTGTAATTGGCGACTACGGTCATCTTTGTGACTTTAAGCAAATCACTAATATCGTTAACGATTTGCTCTTTTTTGACTTTACTTAGGGGCATAAGATTGCCACTCCTTAAAGTTTAATGATAGATCTACTTACGAAGCGATCGACCTTGCTTACTGTTCGTAGGTATTACTTTACGGTTGCCTAAAGTACTGATTGAATTTAGTTTTAAACTAAACTTGTCTGTAACTAAAGAGTTGAATAGACCTCGGCGACATTATCAAGGAAGAATTCCCGTCGCTGTCTTTGGCAACTTGAGGACGATTATATCAGATAGAGGAGTGCTGGTAAACCCCTTAGATTAATCGTGCCAAGAGATAATCCAGGTACTTGTTGCGTCACGTCAACTTATCTCTAGGCATAAGCGTCACGAAAAGGCCTGTTGACAAGTGTAGGTAATGCTAGTAATGTTAATTTCGGTTTTCAAAAAATATATGAGTTTAAAAGAATTTGAGACAAGCGTGGTTATAGGCCCGGTAGACCGGAGAGTTGAGAATTATCTCGAGTCTTATATTGCTAGATACGGTGAACGTTTTGCAAAGGGGCGCATTATGCGCAACCGCGACGATTCAATTGATAGTGATAAGGTTATGCCGTTTGCAGATCGCAAAGCCTTAACCTTTTTAGCCGGGTTGGCACCTGAAATTTCAGGTTTAGCGCAGCGTAAGGATGTTTATGTTGGTGCCGGCGATATTGTGCTTAACGCCATGAACGACCGTATTCGGCATCATTTAGGAAGACTTGCAGCCGTGATGAACGGAATGGATCCAGACGATTTTCGGATTAAGCCAATTGATTGGGCGCGTCCAGCTACCTATGCACCTTATCAGCGTAGTAGTGGACAGAGTGAGGCTCTAGTTTCTAGCTCGGTAATATTTCCTGAAATCAAACTTGATACCGGTGTTAGATGTAGCTATGACTTTAGCCGCTCGGCAGACAGCGAGTTTGTCTCAATTGACATCTGTGGCATTGCCTATAACTTTAATGCTGACGCTTCTGCGGCTTAGTTTTTAACTTAGCTGTTTTGGCTTTGGGCTCAGTGCTGCTTAGTCCCTGTAACTTATACTGCGTGTAGCGCTCCGCGGCGAGACGGGTTAGTTCAGGGTCTTCATCGCGGTTTACGAAGATCATCGATTCAGCAATCAGTGGATGAATGAGGCTTAATTGCTCATGCATATCTTTAATTAGTCTGCGATATCCTGGATGACCTTGTGGACTGGTACGAAGTTCATGGAGGTGAAAAGCCTCACGAGCGTTATAGGTGAGCTTCCAGCGCATCTTATGGCCAAGTAGTGTCGCATACTGCGCTTCATTAGTGTGCTTAGCTGCAATCAGCTCGCTATGGAGTTTAAGGGAAATCTCAAAGGCTTGCTCAAACTGATCCACTAAACCTGCTTTTTCGATTAAGTCAGGTATTTCAAAACCGTATCTTGGGGTAAGGGGCTGCCAGGCCAAGTCGTCCACCATGCGGTGCCTTTGTAAGTCTCGGAAAATGCCGTAATCACATAAGATGTCCCAACTGTAATGCGCTTTTTCAAGTGCGCGTCCTGGGCGATGGCGACGGTTTAAGCGTTCGCCGCAATATGTTTTAATAACCGCTGCTTTTTGCCCATAACTCCAGGTTGCTACTTCCTGACGGATTGTCTTTAGTGGTAGGTTTGTGTACTCATAAAGCATGTCGGCTACCAGGTCGAGCTCGTTGTGGGGCCAGAAATCGACTAAGTTAGCGCTTTGATTGCTGGTTGGCGCTAAGCTTTGGGCTAGCGTACGATCCGCTAATTCCTGCATGGCATGAGCAGTATTGGCTCTATAGGCAATGCTTGCCCCACCACGGTCTGGTAAATCGGCTCGTTCTAAGAACATTGGTATAATCTTACGCGCTTCATCAAGCAGTGCCTGACCGGTGTCCCTTGCTTCTTGAAAATCATCGGCCAATAAATGCATAACTAAAGATTCAAGAGCTTGCGCAGAGGCATAAATACCGACCGTTGAGGTCGTAGACACTGGCAGAATTGCTCTTGCGGCATCACAAGCCTGAGCTTTTATAGAGGAGCGGAAAGCGCCGTCGCGTTCGTTGTTTGGAACGCTTGAGTTGACGCTTATATAGTCAGTGAGCTGATGCACTATGTTGGAGTAGATAGTGAAGATTTGATCCAGGCTTTGTTTATAGCTTGCTTTAAGCTTAGGTTTTAGGTTAGAAGGCACAAAGTAGCGGAAGTTGCCGGCTTTGTCTTTCTGGTCGTAGTAGATGTAACGTGTGGACTGCTCCAGGTAGGCGGCGAGTCTTCCCCACTCCAGTTTTTTGGTCAGCAGGTTTGAGGCTTGTTCAACGACTAAATGTACGCCAGACAATTGCTGGACCGAGTCATCGCCATAAGCCGTTATGACACGTTTGAGTAAGTCACTATCCTTGCCTTTATTGGCAGCAAATTCATCAAGTAATATTAGACGCATGTCGTCACCGCGGCGGCTCAGACGAGCCATGGCGGCAGCAACAGTTGATGGTGAGAAATAATCATAGAAGCCGTAAACATTGCCTTCGATATTTGTAACTGCCTGGGTGAGAATTTCAGTTCCAGCTGTGGTGATCAATTGATGGCCGTCTTGTTTTACAACCAAGGGCTCATTTGGGGCTGTTTGGTACTGTTCAATCGGGAGCGCGTTAACAAGTAGATCTGCGTTAGTTTCGCTCTTTGAAGGCTCTTTAACTTGGTTACGCTGGCCAAGTGTTGTTGCGACATGTTTCCAGATGCGCTCAGCAATCTCTTCAACACTGCCACTTGCGACTACGATCGGATAGTTGCGCTGATTTGCTTCCCAAAGATAACCGGCGCGGACTCGTTCTAAGAATGCGGCCTCTAAGTTATCAAAACGCTCGCCACCATTCCGGTGTGCTAAGCGACTCATTAGTTGTTGCACTGGCGCATCCAGCACAATTGTTAAGTCGGGCTCGACACCGTTAACTGCAAATTTAATAATCCGGTTAATTGTCTCGTAATCTGGGACATCACCACGTCCATAGTATTGAATGGCTAGTGTCGTTAGATAATTTCGATCAACGATGCAAGTAACACCGTAAGCGACGCTCCGTGCGACCACTTGCAATAATTGGGCTCGGGCAGCGTTATAGAGCAACACTTCAGTGGTCGTATTCATTGGATAACGGGGGTCTTGGGTCAATTGGCGGATTGCGCGAGCCGTTAAATCACTTTGCGAGTCGGGTTCTCTTAGGGTCCTAATTGGCAGACCGGCGGCTTGGAGCCGGCGAGCTAGTTCTGTTATTTGGGTCGATTTGCCGACACCTTCCGGACCCTCAATAACAATGTACTTGCCCTTACTCATAGGCCATTCCATCAATTGGCTGCGGTAGAGTGCGTTCGTCCTTATAGGCTTTGGGTAACATCATGTCAGGCGACCAGGTCTTAATTAGATTCTCAATGTCTGTGCCCTGCTGGTACTTACCGCTGAAGCCACTATCTCTTCCCTCTCCGTAATTACCTTCCACTGGTCCAGTTTCGTGAAAAACGGCTTGGGCAATGCGTTCACCAACTGGTAGTAAGACGGTTTCGCGTTGGTTAAGGTTATAGATTTCAAGTGTTAAGCGATTAATATAACCTGGATCAACCCACCCGGCATCAAAACAGACGGCTACTCCATTACGCCCCCAGCTTGAGCGACTCTTGAGCTCATATGCGCCTGGCGGTAAGATACCAAAAAATTCGTGTGTGTGCGCTAAGATGCGCTCTCCTGGCTTTAGGCTAATGACTGGATGGTCGGGAGGAATGTTAGCGAGTGGCAGAAAACGGTTTTGTTTGCACCACTCATGATGGGGCATCGCCTTGTATGGTCCATCAAAGTAACGCTCAACGTCTTCTTTGTCGAATGGGTTATAGATTGTGCGTTCATTCATGCGCTCAATCCGGTAATAGTAATAGCCAAGCGTAACATCCATGCTGGCGTGAGCAATGTGTTTTGGGTTAAACGGTACACATAAGATATGCCCACTGTTAATTGCTTCACGGATTTGAGTGTTGCTGTAGACTCCCAAAGATGTCTGCCCTCGCTTTAACTTTTTTGTTAAAACTATTTTACTAATTATTTTGCGTTTACTGCAACTTTTAATTGAGTTTTTAGATGGTAAATTATTAAAGTACAATGAATAGTTGAGCAAACTATCAAAAAATGAAATATCTAAGACTTCGGATTCAGCCTAACCAGATCGTTGTATTGGTTAGTTTTTTTGTTGGTATCTATGGGCTTTTTATTATTGCTACAACCTTACTCGATCAATTTCTAATTCACCGCTTCCATTTCTTAAATAGCTTTGTAATCGATGCCCATCTCTTGTTTGGTATCGGTTTTGTTTACCTAAGCTTATTATTGGCTCGGCGTAAACGGACCGCTTTCTTGCTAGGGCTTGGCGCTTTCATTTTTTTATTGGGCGAAGGTACTACTGAACTACTTAATCGCCCGGATGACTCTAAAATCTCAACCCTTATTTTGATACGTTATTTAGTAATACCAGCCATTATCTTAATTTGTCTTCTTCTATCAAGAGGAGAGTTTAAGGTAAAAAGTGACACACAAGCTTTCAAAAGCTCTTTAGCGCTTGCCGTAATTGTTATTTTTATTACCCTAGCCTATGGTATTGGCGGTTTTATGCTCATGGACAAGTCGGACTTCAGGCAGGAGCTTAGCTTCTCAAGCGCTCTGCATCACACCATTGACCAATTTGACCTAACGACCGCTCATCCCTTACATCCCTATACAAGACGGGCCAGTTTATTCATGGACTCTCTCTCATTTGTCAGTATTGCTTCAGTGGTCTTTTTGATTGTTTCGTTAGTGCAACCAGTCCGTGCCCATTTAGTTGACCAAAGTGAGCAACGCGCAAGATTAAAAGCCCTTCTTGAGAGGTACTCTGCGCCTAGCGAGGAGTTCTTTAAGCTCTGGCCGCATGATAAACACTATTTCTTTAGCCGCGACGGCACGGCGGCCTTAGCTTATTTAACCAAAAGAGGTGTCGCTTTAATTTTGGCTGATCCAGTGGGTGAACCTAAGACATTCAAAAAGTTAATGAAGGAGTTCTCAGAACTCTGTTGGGCTAATGACTGGCAACCTGCTTTAATCCATGTTGATGGTAAATATCGCAAGCTTTATCAGGGGGCAGGCTTTCAGTTGCAATTAATTGGTCAAGAGGCGTTTGTGGACATTGCTAATTTTTGTGAAAATGTAGCGCACAATAAGTACTTTAGGAATATTAGTAATCGCTTTGAAAAGGAGAACTTTAGCTTTGAGGTCTTAAAGCCGCCCCACCATGGCGCGGTTTTGGAGCGTTTAAGTGCCATCTCCCAAGATTGGTTAAGTAAGCCCGGTAGAACGGAGCGTGGTTTTGTGATGGGCTACTATTCAGAAGACTACGTACAGCAGTGTGCTATTGCTGTCGTGCGTGACGCTGCCCAGACGATCCAGGCGTTTTTAAATATTGTACCAACGGATAGTTTTAATCAGCATGAGTTAACTTATGACATGTTACGTGCCGCAGCATCTGCGCCACCAAATACCAATGATTATCTCTTATCGAGCTTATTGCAGGTCTTAAATGCAGAATCTAGAAAGACACTTAGTATGGGTCTATCGCCACTTGTTGGTCTCGACGAGGATAACCAGGATGAGAATCTAATCTCAAGTGTGCTTAGATTTGCTTATGTTAACGGTGACCGCTTCTACTCTTTTAGCGGCTTAAAGCGTTTTAAAGCTAAGTACGAACCGACCTGGGAAGATAGATACCTAGGCTATAAGGGTGGTATCGCTGGCTTTACGAAGATGCTTAATGCACTCGTGAGAGCAATGCGCTTGCCTAAAAGTCGGCGTCTAAAGCGCGACTCTTAAGGCAGGACCCATCGATGTCGATAGATGTGAGCTTAGGATGTAAGCGCCTTTAAGGGTAGCTGGCTTATTGCTCTGGACACTAGCAATTACAGCGTTTAGATTTTCAATTAACTGGGCTGGCTTAAAACTAACCTTACCAACTGGAATGTGTAGGTTACCACCGCTATCGACGCGGTATTCGACTTTACCAGATTTAGCCTCTTTAATAGCTTGGCGGACATTGGTTGTGACAGTACCGCTTTTAGGATTAGGCATTAAGCCGCGTGGACCTAGTATACGGGCGTATTTGCCTAGCTTTGGCATTTGAGCTGGAGTTGCAATTAAAACGTCGAAGCTAAAACTACCAGCTTCCAACTCTTTAATAACGTTGGCTTCACCAATTAGATCGGCACCAGCCTCTTTGGCGGCTGTGGCGTCATCACCCTCTACGAATACAGCGACACGTAAGTTTCGACCACTACCGGCTGGTAAAAGTACACTGTCACGAATGTTCTGTTCCGCTTGTCTAGGATCGACACCAAGACGGATATGAAGTTCTACAGTAGCATCAAATTTAACAGGGTTAGTAGCACCGATTAGTTTAGCCGCCTCGTCTAATGAGTAGTTTTTAGTTTGATCAATTAGACTAACCTTGGCGCGGTAGGCTTTAGCGCGTCGTTCTAGAACGGAGCGCGTTTTAGTGACGATCACTTTTTTAGTTGTCTCTTTGATCTCAGAAGTTTCTTTTTGTTCGCGCTTACGCTCTTCTTTAGCGATTTTCTGTTCTACTTCAGCAATCGCTTTAGCGCTGCGCCGTCCGGCTTTAGCAACTATGACTGTCTCGTCGCCATTAATGACTTTAGGTGTTTTGTCGCTCTTAGTGACTTTTGATAACGCAACTGGCGCATCTTTTGCTATAGCAGTCTTGCTGGCTGCTGGGGTTGTTTTCTTGGCGGTTGGCATTTAACTTTATCCTTTCGTGGTCCAAACGGCTAATTTTAAATTAGTCTCCCACTGATTATTAATTACAAAACTGAGCTTTACCTTTTAGCTTTCGACTTCGACTCCCATACTGCGTGCCGTACCGGCGACCATGCGCTTAACAGACTCGATATTATCAGTGTTCATGTCAATGGCTTTCGCTTCGGCAATCTTCGTTAAGTCGGCTTGACTTAATTTCTTAGCAATCTTTTCGCTATTCGGGCGTCCAGAACCTTTATCGATTTTAAGGGCTTCACGAATGCGGTTATCGGTTGGTGACCCAACAACTCGAAAATCTAAAGTGCGATCTTCATAAATCACGATATGTACAGTAACTTCAGCGCCTTGGAGGTCTTTGGTCTGTTCGTTAAAGGGGTTAATAAAATCCATCATATTAACTCCGTATTGACCAAGCGTACTGCCCACCGGTGGTGCAGGATTGGCCTGTCCGGCGCGGATCTTTAGTTTCAAATTAGCTCTAATGGCTTTGTTCGCCATGATTTCTCCTTAAGTTTCGGTGCGTAACAGATGAGTATTGTAGCAACTAAAACGCTTCTTGACAAGAAGTTAAACGCGTTTAACCTGCAAGCTGTCTAACTCGACTGGTGTTTCACGACCAAACATGTTGACCAGGACTTTAAGCTTGCCCTTTTGAACGTCAATGTCATTAATGGCTCCATCAAAGCCTTTAAATGGACCATCGATGATGTTAACAACGTCACCAATGCTGTAGTCAATCTTGTGTTTTGGCTGATCAAGGCCCATTCGCTTCTGAATCTTTTCGATTTCGTCCTGTTCAATTGGTGTAGGGTCAGTGCCACTGCCCACGAAACCAGTCACACTTGGTGTGTTGCGGACGATATACCAGGCATCCTCGCTGAGTTTCATCTGGACTAAGACATAACCTTGGAAGATACGCTTCTCAACGACACGACGTTTACCGTTCTTAATCTCAATCATCTTCTCTTTCGGGACTAAGACTTCAAATATCTTGTCACCCATGTCGAGACTTTCAGCACGCTGCCGAATACTCTCTGCGACTTTTTCCTCATAGCCACTATAGGTGTGTATGGCGTACCACCTTTTGCTTGTGTCATAGCGCTTATTTATTGTTACTGTTGCCATTTGCTAACCTTCTCCTTAATACTTCTTGCTCTTAATGATGCTTGTTGCCTAAAATAATAAGTTTAAACAGATGTCCTAAACCGTAGTCAAGCGATGCGATGACGACGCCAAAGACAACCGCAAAGCCAATTACAGCTAAGGTTAAACGGCGCGTTTCACTTCTGGATGGCCAGGTGACCAGTTTAATTTCTGCCCAACTACTTCGAAAATACTTCGGTACAATAATGCGACCAATCAATTTAAGGATTTTGCCAATAATTCTAATAAACTTATAGCGTGCCAGAAAATGAATTGATGTCTTAAAAGGCCAGGCTAATTTAGTAGCCACTAAACTACGGCGCTTAACTTTTACCGGCTTTACTTCGTTAGCAGCGGCTGATTTCTCGCGCACTGTTTGAGTGGGGCGTAACTTACGCTTTGATTTTGTCTCTGCCACTTGGGGTTGTCCTCATTTAAAAAACCTACAATCACTATTAATTGTAGGCCACTAAAGTCAAGTTTAACACTGATGCCTTTCAGATAGCAAGGGGTCTAACTTTAGTATGCGTTGTGGTTAGAGCCCGGCTTGTTTTATACTGCTTAAAGATCGTTCTAGAATAAGTAAGGGTATCGCTTAAGTAAATACCTAATTTGTCGCAGTCAATTAAACCCAAAAGGCTATAATTAAACCGTGCACTTAGCTCTCTTTAGTCTCCTTATTTTACAACTCTTATGGCTCGGCTCGATTGGTCTTAGCCAGCACACAATTTGGGACCGACGTAAATTTATCATAGGACTGATCTTTACGTTATTGGTCGGCGATGTTCTTTGGCTCGGGATTGCTAGCATTGTAATAAATTTACTGCCACTTGAAGTGATAGCTTTTATCGCACTATTTCAGCTCTTTAATCTCTACCGGGCAATGAAAAGTAAATTAAAGAGTGTGCATTTACGTCAGATAACATTAAGTAGCAGCTTTCGACTCTGGTTAATAGAGCTTCTCTTTAGTGCATTAATCCTAGGCATTTACTACTACTCACCCAGCTTTAGTGTAAGCTTAGCGCTCTCGATCCTAACTTACGCTCTGGGTCTCTTAATGCTTGTTTCAACATGGCGTAATTATAGCTTCGCAAGCGCTCTAAGTGGTGATAAAAACTTGCCCAGCCAAGAATTACCAACTCTGAGTGTAGTTATACCAGCAAGGAATGAATCGGAATCATTAAACGAATGCTTAAAGTCAATAATTGCGAATGATTATCCGAAGCTTGAAATTTTAGTGCTCGACGACGCATCAACAGATAAACGAACGCCTGAAATTATCCGTTCCTTTGCGCATGATGGCGTGATCTTTATTGCCGGTAAGCCATTTAATGACAACTGGCTAGCTAAAAATTGGGCCTATGAGCAATTGCTTGAGGTGGCAAACGGCGAGTTAGTTTTATTTTGCGGGGCTGACACTAGGTTTGAGCCAGAAGCTTTAAAGTTTCTAGTCTCTTCTTTAGTCAGTCGCAATAAGCAGATTCTTTCAGTTATGCCCTTAAATGAGCTCCCTGATCGGTTGAGTCGCTGGTACCTCCAGCCTTTACGCTACGCCTGGGAGATAAGTTTACCTAGGCGCTTATTACACCGTCCTCCAGTGCTTGCAACTTGTTGGCTAGCCAGGCGTGAATTTCTCAATAACAATGGCAACTTTAAAGGAGTTAGTCGTCGCGTATCGCCCGAAAGTTACTTCGCTAAGCTTGCTCTAAGCGCTGATGGTTATAGCTTTTTTCAGTATTCGGGCGTGTACAGTCAAAAAGCACAAAGTGAACAATATGAAACAGCAGTTCGCTTACGCTACCCACAACTTAGGCGCCAGCTTGAGTCAGTTATGTTTGCTAGTTTAGTTGAGTTGCTTGGAGTCATGTCGGTCGTCGTGCTGATTTGCGTCAGCATAGTAAAGAGAAACTGGGTAGAGCTAATGCTTAATCTATTTGCTTACTTATTCTTTAGTCTGACGTTCGGGCTTATCACGCGCCTAACTTACCACAAACAGCATCTATCGAACTATCTTCTTTGGCCGCTATTTATTGGGCTCGATCTTTTGATAATGAATCGCTCGATGTGGCGCTACGAGCTTGGTAATGTTCTTTGGAAGGGTCGCAGTATTGGTCCGTCTGTTTTAAGTCAAGGAGTGCTCACTAGCTCTTCTGACGCGGCACCACATTAATATTAGGAAACATAATACTGAAGGTTGAGCCTTTATTGAGTTCGCTACTAAAGTTAATGTCGGCATTAGTGAGTTTAGCGAGCTTCATAGTGACGTAAAGACCAAGCCCAGTACCGTTAATTGCCCGGGTGCGCACGTCATCAGCTCTAAAGAACTTATCGAATAGCCGTTCCTGGTCAGACTTACTAATACCAATACCGGTATCTGTAATACTAATTTCAACTCCTTTTTCGCGTTGTTCAGCTCGAATTGTTACGTGGCCTTTTATTGTGTATTTCAAGGCGTTCGTAATAAAGTTTTGGAGGATCTCACGGACGTAAAGTTTAGATGATTTAAGCAGTTCAAGTCTTGGGTCAAGAATTGTTTTAATGCCTAGGCCCCGTTTTTTGGCGTCTTCCTGGTAATTTCCGGCTAGTTCAATGATTAAGTCGTGTACGTTAATGGAATCGATTTCTAAGGTTAACTTTCCGCGTTCGGCGCGACTTAGGGTGGCTAAATCATTAATCATGTCGGCTAGAAATAGTACTTGAGTGTGAGCAGCTTTAAGGGCAGCCTTAATGGCAGTTATATCTCCTTCGCGATCAGCAATTAACTGCGCATTTGAAATGTTGCCTTCGGCGATTGTAATTGGAGTTCTAAGTTCGTGCGAAACAACACTAATAAATTCGTCACGTTCTTGCTCAAGGGACTTCTCGGTAGTTATGTCGCGTAGCAATAGGACATAGCCACCAACGTCCTCACCGTCTTTTCCGTATCCTAAGTGAACGGGTGCAATACTGAGATAAAGGTTCGAAACGCTGCCGTCGCCGTAAGCTAAACGTAGATCGCGGTTAGTTGTTGAAACTGTTGTTCGGTGGATCATATTTACGATGTCAACGGGCTGGTTATTGGCATCAATTGGCTTTAATACCTTCTCAAGTTGCTCACCTTCTTTGAGGTTATTGATATCTAGAATATTGAGAGCGGCACCGTTAAACAAAACAATATCGATATTCTTATCAACTGCAATAACACCATCAGCCATGCTATTAACAAGGCTCGTCAAGCGACTGTAAGCAACGCTTTCGTTATATTTGGATTGTTTTGCTACGTTATTTTGTCCATGGTCCATAAGCATAACCCTAAACCGTATTGTAGCGAAGACAAGACTATTTAACTACCAAACTTAATAAAAAATGATAGCTGGACTATATTGTCTTAGGCGAATTTTTAGTTCTGCTGCCTTTGGTGATATTTGTTTCAGCGAAGACCAAAAGTCGGCGCCGTGATTTAAGACTTGAGTGTGCGTTAATTCGTGACAAATGACGTAATCGATTAATTCATCTGGTAGTTGCACTAAGTAGAGGTTTAGGACGATATTCTTTTCCCGGTCACAACTACCCCAGCGACGTCTTAAACGCTTTATTTTGAGGCTCTGGTAGGGCAATCCCGTTTGTTGCGCAATCAAATCGAGACGCTTTAATAATTGCAATTCGGCTTGTGAACGAAGTACTTTAAGGGCACCCTTTAGGGCTGCGGCCTGCACTTCAGGATTATTAACTGATTGCTGATTCGGATATTTAACTAAGATTAAGCCATCTTTAACTGTAACCTTGGGCTTTTCTATAAGAGGAGAACTTACGAAGGCTAGCTTATGAGCTTTGCCAATTGCTTGAGCGTTAGTAAAGACTTGCTTCGGTGGTTGTTGCTTTAAAATCCAACTTTCTTTGCTGCGGACGAAGTTTAGCCCTGTTTGATAAGGCATCCAGGCCGGGATTGATACCCGGACTGTGCCGTGCGCATTTACGCTAAGATTAATGCGCCGGTTGTTACGGCGCTTATAGACGGTTACGCTACCAATTGAATCTAGATTAAAAGCTTTCAGCGACATTAATAGAATCTACAGCTCTTTAAGTAGTTTTTTGCTTACTAACAAAGTATAGCGCTTAACGGATGACGATGTTGCGGCGTCGATTGAGATCGACTCGGCCAGCGGCTGGATTGGGTACGAGATTAACAAGTTCAGGCATAGCTAGTCCGGAACTGACATCATCAAGTCTAAGAAGATTCATATCATTAAGCTTTTTCAAGATAGCAGATAATTGGGTTGTGAATATGTGCTTACCACTTAAGACGACGTAATCTTCAGCATTTGTCGGGTTTTGCATATTACCGAGTATGTTGTCAAAGGTTTTACGTTCAATTGGGAAGGAGTATTTATCGTCCGCTTTGCGTCGGTCGCGGCGTTGCGTGCGCATGAAAGCCGATTCGGTATCGATTTGTAGCCAGATCACTATTGGCTGAGCCTTGTGGTGTCGTGCTAGCTCACGTAGCGTGTGACGTTGGGATGCGCGTAAGGCGTTGGTGTCATAAATTACACTTACGCCTGAACCTAGAAATTCCTCGCTCATGTAATTCATTAGCTTTGTAATGACGTCGTTTTCAGAGCGGTCGAATTGTGGGTTGTTGAATAGTTCGCTTCTGATTCTTTCCCCCTGAACGTGAGCCGCCTTTAACTGGTCAGCTAATTGTCGAGCAACATAGCTTTTCCCTGATCCAGGAAAGCCGTAGAGCATAATAAGCAATGGTTGAGTCGGCGTAATCTTATTCATCACTGTCTAGATATAACAGATTTATGTCAATAAAAAAAGCATTAGCACTCTATTAATTGACATATGATGGTATGTAATTCAGTAAACTTAATTTATAGTATTAACCCGGAGTAGTTATAGGGGTGTCCGTTAATGGTAAGCGGCAGCTCTCCAAAAGCTGTGCTGTCGGTTCGAGTCCGACCACCCCTGCCAAAATATTTACTTTGTTAAAAAATTGCTTACTAGCAGTTGTTTCG
>DAIEFN010000005.1 GCA_027325485.1 Candidatus Saccharimonadota bacterium | reverse complement strand
GATCGGAAGTCAGAATTTCCACCATCAACAATGATGCTCCCAGCCGGCAGTAGATCCATCCATTCATCAATTTGGTCATCAACAACATCAGAAGGTAGCATTATCCAGACGACCACCGGTTCATCATTAAAGAGTTTAATGGCGTCAGTTTTGCTTTCTGCCTTAATGGCACCAAAGGCTGCTGCTTCATCAATTTTGTCGACTGAACGGTTGTGGGCAATAACCTGATGTTCGCCGTCGACTAGTTTATGCGCAATTTGCATACCCATCCGCCCTAAGCCGTGGATAATTATTTTCATTCTTATTTTCCTCCTAGTTGATCGTTATATAAGTAAGCTTCACTGACTTGTTTAATGATTTGAGCTGGTTGTTCGTTAAGTGGAGCCTCCTGAGTTATTAAGCGTTCAATCTGAGCTCGCTTTGTTTCACCCATCGCGATCAGGAAAACTGAGTTTAGGCGCCGGATGGCCGAGAAGGAAATCGTGATGCGGTTAAACGGGGTTGCGTTGTAGCCAGTTACCGTGGTGTAGCTAGTCTCATTAGTCGCTGGCGAGTTAGGCAGGATGCCAGCGATATGTCCGTCAGCACCCATGCCAAAAAGACCAATGGCAGCGCTGACCTCATCAAGTATCGTATCTAGCTCTGAGTTATAGCTTAAGACTGCACTTTCAAGACTACTATCAACACCGGCTTTAAGTGTTTCGATAATCTGGGCTCGCTTAGGGTCAAAACCAGCGGCTCTCAGTTGTGTCCAGTTGGAATCCGGGTGATTATACGGACCAAAACGTTCATCGGTTAGGCCAATTATTAGATTATCTGTCAGCTCCGCACTCAAACTGGTCATCACCGCAACAACTAGAGGAATATTGCTACCTCCAGGCACCAACCAAAGTGTGGGACCTAGATTTAACGCCCCTTTTAGTTTGCTAGTCAGTGGACTAATCGCAATTTCGGGGACCCCGACTTTATAAACTTGCATTATTAATACTATAACAGTGAGTGCTTGGTTTTAGGCTTAAATGGGAGCTTTTGTGATTGATATAAAAAGGACCCTGCTCTTTCAAAGGAGAAGGGTCCTAAACTTACCGTAAAAAGCTAAATCAATAACTTTACTGGCGTGGCGCTTGTGGGCGAGCTTCGCTTACAGCGACTGGACGACCACTTAAGTCTTGGCCGTTTAACTTGTCGATGGCTGCCTGCGCTTCAGCATCGCTGCTCATTTCGACAAAGCCGAAACCTTTGCTGCGATTTGTGTCGCGGTCAACAATTACTTTAGCGGAGACAACTGTCCCAACGCTAGAGAAAAATTTTGCTAGGTCGTCATCAGTTGCAGACCAAGCCAGTGAACCGACAAATAGTTTATTTGCCATAACTATCCTTATTACCTCTTTCTTCGGACTGAGGTAAGTCGTTCTTCACGCTTAGCTGCACCTCATCAATTCGAAAACTTAAATTAATACTTACAGACCTAGAACTCTTCTTAGAAATAAGATTTTTTAGCAGCATATTCTAGCGTGGCATCATCTTTACATAAACACTAACTAAAATCAAGGGGTTAGTATAGATGCTGGTCTAACTAGTTCAAATCCAAGCGCATGAACCCTTCAGCATATTTGCAGCCAGCCTGTTTGCCGGCCTTCTCTGCCCACTCACTAACCCACTTCTTTACTGAGTCCATATCACTGATTTGGCTCACGTGAGATTGGAGGGCAGCGAATTTCTGGTTTAGTGTGTCACTGACATCAACATAAAAGTTTTGCTTATCAAAATTAGTAAGTAGCAGGGTTGCTACTTTATGTGGTTCCAGATCTTCACTGAGTAACTCCGGAAAGGTGAGGTAATCGCGTGCCAGTGGAAAGACGGCATCGATTGTGGCCTGTCCGGCAGCACGGTGATCAGGGTGGTTAATGAAACCGCGGACCTCCGAATAAAGAACACTGGGGTCCATCGTTACGACCACGTCAGGTTTGCGGCGACGGATCTCACGTACAATATCGCGTTTCAGGGTCTGACTAATCTCTAGCGCAGCGTCTGGGTAATCCAAGAAAGTGACGTCTACTCCGCCAACTGCTTTAAGGGCCACTCGCTGTTCAGAATGGCGCATTTTAATTAGTTGCTCGGACGTAATGGTGCGGTCGGCACTGCCCTTACTGCCGTCGGTTAGGATGAGATAGTAAATTTCCGCTCCCTCAGCGGCAAACTTAGCCATTGAAGCTGAAGCCCCGAAATCTAGATCGTCAGGGTGCGCTGCTACGCCAAGTACTACTTTTGGTGCCAAAACTTCAAAGTCCCGATTCATAATTGCCTACCATCTTTAACACTTTATTGATACTTAATTCTAACTCATTTTAATTGATAATCTTTAAGCCGTCCTTCTTGGTTACTATTTCCAGCTGTTAACTTCTCTGCCCGAAGGCTACGCGCCGAATAATCGTCTCCTCCATGTTTGCCATGAGCGCCGGCACTAAGGTAAATTCACCGTAACGGTCATTGACTGCATCCGCTGCTCTAGCCAGCGCTTGGCTCCCCCCTCGTTGGTTGTCAAAGAGCCCCAGTTGGTAAGGTGTCCTTGAGCTTAGGTTATACACCGTAACCCCTATATTGGTAGCGAGTGTTGATATGGGCACCTCTTCTAATAAGCTTTGGGCGGCTCGGAAGATATCCTGGGTGGAATATAGAGCTACGGTGGTTTTTTGGCGTCTAGACCAGTAGGTACGGTCGGCAAAAGCCAGCCACAGATTAATGCCATAAGCCGAGTAGCCGTCCTGCCTGAGACGTCGCCCAGCCTTTTCGCAGAGCTTCATTAATAGCCTGGCTAGTTCCTGCTTATCCATTGTCTTCTTGCCAATGGCGTATTGTTGGCCGAAACTCTTGCGCTTAAAGTCGACACTGTCAATTTCATGCCCACGCAGACGTAAGTACCAATAAAAGCCGTTAATACTATGAAAAACCTGGTGCTTCAGTTTAGGCATGGGAGCATCTAAGAACTCAAGCGGTGTATAAATCCCAGCTAGATTGAGTCGGGCGCTGTAGCGCGTATTGATGCCAGGCAGATCAATGAGCGTGAGCCCAGCATAGGTAGCTCTTAAATTAGTAGCATTAATCACGTCCAGGCCGTCTGGTTTGTTGAGGCCAGCCGCTAGTTTAGCCAAGAAACGGTTTGGGCCGATACCAACATTAATCGTGACGTATTCCCCAAGAGAATCTTTGACACCTTGCTTGATTTGCCTGCCGATTTCTTCAAGCGGAATGCCATTCCTGAGGGCTGGCGAGCCCGCGAAGTCAATTACGAATTCATCAACGCTCTTGGGTGTAATCGAGCTGGTGTAATTCAGTAGTACCTTGCGAAAGCGGGCATGAGCATCAAAGTACTTGTCTGGATCCGGCGTTAGGACGACAATTCCCGGGCACAGTAATTTGGCTTCACTGACGCTTGTGCCAACCTTTACGCCTTTAGCCTTGGCGTCATAGCTGGCAGCTAAAATAATACCTTTCGGCGTGTCATAAGCAGCTACCCCTACTGGTCGGTTACGTAGTAGTGGATTAGCCTGCTGCTCAATCATGGCGAAGCAGGAGTTTAAATCGACGTGCATAATGAGGGGTTGGTTGTAGTTAAGACTTAGCTCAAGTGCCATAGCAGTTTTCTTTAGGCCGGCTGGCCGTCACTGACAGCATCTAATTTCCAGTGCAGGTTGGCAGTATTAAAGTCTAGCCGAAACCAGGTTGCCTTCCCTTCGTCCACCAGCTCAAAAATGTGGTGTAGGGCTGCTCCTTGGCGCACGCTGTGGTGGTAGCCGATCTGACCAACCTTGTAGTCGTGATTTTGCCAGCGAATGATATGTGGCAAGGCCTGGCGCTTGGGGGCGCTATAGATCATAACCACACTTACCTCTTGGCCGATTTGCTCGCGCATAGTAGTGCTCTCCTTTATGTCCCGCTTGGTATGCAGGGCTTAATTTGAACTTTGAAGAATAATAAAAGATTTAATAGAGGTCCCGCTTGAATGTTAGTAAGACTAGGGTAGCTAGCCTAAGCAAATTGCAGCGTGACTTCCGGGCCCTGTTAATAACGAATGAGTTATGCTGACCTAGTCCTATTAGGGCCACGATAGTGGTTAGGAAAAGGTGAAAGTGAGTTTACCTAAAGTGCGTATTAGGCTAGATCACAGCTTGAAAACTTGATGATATATCTAGAAAATATAGAGGGATCAAGCAGGGACCGTAGTATGCTTGCCTGCCAAATAGTATACTCTGATTTAGTTAGTGCAATATAGGTAAAAAATAGAACAAATTGTTCTTCGAAAACAAGCAGAAAGAGCACTAAAATATGTCCAGCCGAAGCATTTTAGGGAATGTGTTAATCATAACTGCTGTTTTATTGGTTGCGGCCGGCGCAATTTATGGTGTTTTTACCTGGGGTCGCTTAACAACCCATAAAACTCAGCCACCAGCTACGTCTTCTTCGCGAGTGCAAAAAGTTAGTCCGCCTCCAGTCTTAGCGGTACCGTCGACCCCTCCCGGCCCTAGTGTGGTTGTGTCGTTCGATCAGTACGGCTTTGAGCCTAACGAGTTCGTAGTGCCCGTTGGCACAACGATATTTGTTAGTAACGCAACGACTCACCCGCTACTGTTCATGCCGCTACCGATTCAAATTGGTAACCTGCCAGGACTCAATTTAGGAACTATTACCCCAGGCAATACTAAATCTTTCGTGGTGAGTAGCGCTGGCAGCTGGCAGTTTGAAGCCAACAACAGCCCAGCACTAAGGGGTAATGTGAGTGGCGTTAACGAGTCGTTGGCGAGCTGGCAGGGTCTTAATGATCACGAGATGCCTAAATATGATCCCGCGACTAAGAGCCTGCTCATTAACTACACCAACTTTGGCTTCGTGCCTAATATAGCTCGAGTACCAATTGGCACTAAAGTTAGTGTACTGAATTCTACGACCGAGGGCGGAATGCACTTTATGGCTCTA
Source organism: Candidatus Saccharimonadota bacterium (assembly GCA_027325485.1). Lineage (GTDB taxonomy): Bacteria > Patescibacteriota > Saccharimonadia > Saccharimonadales > UBA4665 > JAJZWH01. The sequence continues at coordinate 29,790 of DAIEFN010000005.1, read as the reverse complement.
AATAATGACCCGAATTTAGATCTTGGAATCCTAAACGTTCATCAGAGTGCATCTTTCATCCTTCAGCATGGTGGTACCTGGTTGTACGAAAACAGCTGGGAAACGACAGACGTTGGACAGATTACAGCACAGTGATAATATTTTTAAGCTATTTCTTACGAAATCTAGATAGGCTAAGTTTAAGTTATGCAACACAACCGATCGATTAAACAACCGCTGATCATCTTTTTAGTACTAGTGCTCGGCGCTGCGAGTGGCGTCGTTGGTGCCTCTATTTACCAAGGACGCCATCCCTACGGTGGGACCATCATAAAAAGTTTGGCTCCTGAACCGAAAATTGTCTTATCTAATGCGAGCGGTCTTAGCATACCGCAAGTGGTTAAAGATAATGCGGCGGCCGTTGTTGCAATCAACACTCAAAGTACGGCGTATAGCTTTTTTGGCGGTCCAGTCACCCAGTCTGGCTCTGGCAGCGGCATGATTTTAACCGCCAACGGTTACATTTTAACTAACTACCATGTTGTTCCTCAGGGGACAACTAGTTTAAGTGTTACTCTAGCCAATCAGACTAGCTATAGCGGCCAAGTCGTCGCGACCGATCCAACAAATGATCTGGCATTAGTTAAGATTAATGCCACTGGGCTAACTAGTGTCAAGCTTGGTGACTCAAACAGTATGGTTGTCGGCGATAGTGTTATTGCGATTGGCAATGCTTTGGGTCAATTTCAAAATACAGTTACTAACGGCATCATTTCCGCCACCGGCCGGACTGTAACGGCCAGCAATCCTAGCGGTGGTGGCGAGACCCTAAGCGGTTTACTGCAGACAGACGCAGCGATTAATCCCGGGAATTCCGGAGGACCACTCATCTCGATGATTAATGGTGAAGTAATTGGTATCGATACGGCGACAAGCGGTCAGGGTCAAAACTTAAGTTTTGCGATCCCGATTAATGTTGCCAAAAGCTTTATTCAACCTTACGTTGGAGCGCTCTAAGCGTCGGCACCAGTGCGGTTGCCAAAGATTGAACGCGTGAAACGCTTTAGCATGCCCTGAAAGGTGGATTGACCAAAGCCAAACAGCAAGGCAAACAAGTCAAAAGCGACTGAGTTGCGATCAAAGCTGTTGCTAATAGTGACGGCGTTAATCAAGAACACGATGAGTATGTAACTAATTAATCCATAAAGAGCGCCAAGCATACCACTGAACATGTGCCATAAGCTAAATGGATTACTCCACTCTTGCTTAGTGATGATTGAGTACAGGCTAACTAGTAAGCCGCCCAAGGTACCAAACCAGAGAACGCTTAGGGGCATACCCTGAAATGGGTACAGAATGTAATGCGGCAGACTGCCGGCAAATTGATTCCTAAATATCGGTAACGCCACTAGGACGACGATATAAAAAAACGGCCAAACGAGGACCGCCCAATTTAGTTTTGTATTATTTGGTGTAGCCATATAATTACCCTCTTCTCCCACCACTTAATAACGTCATTATTAGCCTTTAGTAGTAAGACTGTCAATGGCATGGCGCCGTACTTTGAAATAGATTACTCCATGGACTAGTCAACTAACCTCTTATGCTAGGTTTAGCTTTCGGAAAAACCCAGTACTTGTACCAGATCCAACTCCAGATTGTAAAGAAGCCACTGGATATAAAGAAGCCAATGTAGGGCGATATGCCGATAGACTTAAGACCATAAATAATTAAGTAATCAAGCACAAAGCCGATGCTTTCAATGATTAGATAGCGGCCAGCGTGTTGCATTTCGCTTAAGTGGATTTGGTCTGAAAAGGCCCATAGCCGCTGTGCGATGTAGTTAGCGCTCCAGCCGATAGCGTCCGCGATTATCTTAGCCGGTAGCCAGCCTAAGTGGAGCCCGCTATAACCAAGCGCAAAGATGGCATAACCTAACCAAAAATAGATGCTGCCCCCAGCAAAGTATTTTGCAAAGCGCTGTAACTCGTTGTGCGCTCGGTAGTATTGCTTAAGACTCATTGCATATACTATAACGTTCATCGACAAGGAATATTTAGCTCTTATAGGTGATCCTTAGATTGCCACTATAGAAATTCATAATGCAATCAGATCGAGTGATTAGCCAATACTAAGAATCCAGCCATTGACCCTCCTTGTGCTGAGCCGACAGCGATTTAGTTGTCGCCAAGCGAGGAGCGCCTAGAACTCTTAAAGAGTTCTAATCTCAGACTCGAGAATCATACGACTAGCAACCGCTCGAGATAAGGTGTCGACATTACTGTTGCCAGAGTGGGCGGGCACAATTTCAGCATGATCCTTATGCATCGATATGAGGCGGGATGGCAGGTCGATAACCGTTTGCCAATTAGTTGCATCATCGTCATTAAGGGGCCCGGGTGCAATTCTAACCTTTCCGTTTGTCATAAAATCCACCGCATCGCCAGAGTAAAGGACTTCTGATCCGTCTCGGGCGTTACTAAACAAATAACCGCTACTGCCTTTAGTGTGGCCTGGCAATGCCATTGCGTGAACTTCCAGTCGATCGAACTTAACGACATCACCATCGCTTAAGATTTCGGTTTCTAGTCCTGGCATGACAACACTAGGTATGCCAGGCATTTTCTCAATTAGCTTTGACACGGAGCCACTAACAGGAGCTCTTCCCTGCAAGACTTCATTCTCGGCTTCACTAATGTAGACCTTAGTTGATTTATTGTTAGCAATAACAGATAAAAAGCCTAAATGATCGACGTGAGCGTGGGTGGTAAAAGATGCTACACAGTCTTTCATGGCTAAGCCTTGATTCTTAACGAAACGCTCAAGGCGTTTAGCGCTGGGGTCCCAGCCACCATCAACAACCACAAATTGCTCATTACCTAATAGAATAAGATTGAAAGAGCTATGCCGGTCAACGATGCGTCGGCCGTTACCAGGTAATTGCGCTAAATCAATAAGGGGCTTGTAGCCCATTACTTTAGATAAGGCTGGGGAAAGTAATCTTGGCGATTCGTGGTGGTTTGACATTAGATTGTTTAAATAAATAAGTTAACGAGCAATAACCTCTGTTAACAAATACTATTATATACTAAAACAATAACAATGTCGATAGTATTACAAGCTGTACAAATTATGCAATAAATACTATAGTAATCTTTATAGCTTGGAGGTAGCAGGACGTGAGCAACTCTAGCAACTTTAATGACGATGGTTTTACAATGCCGATGCGCTGGGCTGCTCGACGAATTGCAACTGCAACCCTACTGGTGCTCTTAGTGCTCGCCGGATTAGGCGTTGGAATCTATAGCCTTCTTAATAATACTTCTGTCAGCGCACCAACTACTAAGCACCCGAGTCACTCTGCAATAGCCAAACAGCCTGCGCCGACAAACAATAGTCCGGTTAGTGCCCCGTCCACGGCTAGTACTCAGACTCAAACAACCACCTCCCAGAGTGCATTAGTTAATACTGGACCCGGTTCAATTAGTAGTTTGCTCTACGTCTTTATTGCATCGACGCTGATTGGTATGACCGCTCATTATAGCTGGCGTAAACTGATGCGTCAGCGCTTAGTTTAGTACTCGGATTTATTTAAGGAACAGCTACTTTACTGGCTTGTAGTTTGTTGTCAATGCTTTTAAGGTTGGTGTTTATCTGCTTGACCTGAGTATTAAAGTTGCTTACTTTCCCGCCTACATTCTTAGCCTCGCGGGCAATTTTAAGACCACCGTAGATCATAATGACAAGCATGGCGGCTAGTATTAGAACACCAAGCGTTTCGATGAAGGCAACGTAAAAGCGTCGCTCAGAATCTTTTTTTATAGTAGTGTCGGGTTCGTTATAATTCATATGCTTACCCTTACTGGCCTTTAATAATGCGGTCGACTAAATGCTCAGCTTGCTTATAGAGACTTGGGCGCTTGGCTTTTTCCTGCCTAATAGAGTGGTGCAATTTATGTAATGCGCTGGGTCGGTTATTGGTTTCTAAATCAGTGAGCAAGCGTTGGAATTGTTGGTCGAGTTCATCCAGTTCCTCGTCAGTCATTTCCTCTAGACCAATAAATGAATCGCGCGCCTTTTGGTCAGCAGCAATCAGCTCGTTTAGCTTTAGCTGGATTGCCTTACTGTCGCGGTTTTGCCGGCTCTGCAAAGAGAAGACCATGATAAAGATAATGACGTCCGTAATGGTTGCAATGGTTACTAACCAAGTATTTGAGTAATGGAAGAAGGGTCCACTAACCAGCCACACTAGCACACCCACGGTTGCCAGGAAAAAAGCAAACGGCGACGAACTGGAGCGAGATATCCACTGGGAAAAACGAGATATTTGTTTACGCATTTGTTTTAGCTACTAGCGACTATTATACCTTTAAGTCTTAGCTATGGGTAGCTTTAAAAGTTATTAAAATGACGTAATTTATAGAATGAAACTGAGGCTTTAGTGTCTCAAGCCAATGTAAACTATAACTAGACTAGACTAGACTAGGCTTGGCGACGGTTAATCGGCGAGAAAATTGAGATTACTTCGGCTAAATGCTCGGAGTTGTTACTTGGGTGTTGGTTTTGGGCGACTTCCGGTAACTGATTACTAATGATTGGCCAGGTGTTTTCTTGCGTACTGAGCATCATCTCATGAACTTCGTCCTTGGGCACTACAGCCAGATGCGATAGGCTGATAGCTCCAGCATAATTGGTGAGTGTTTCATTAATTGTACTGTAGGCTAGTCGCTCAGCTGAACGGCGCGAAGGTGAGACGAGGGTAAAGATAGCAGCTAAAGAGACTCCTTGGCTAATATCATATATCTGGACATTAGCTTCACTTAAGGCGTGGCAAATACCGAATGTAATACCTTCTTGAGCTTCGGGTTTGTTCCGGGTGTTCCGACTGAAGTACAAATGAGCTCCAGCGACCCATTCTCTTTCTTTGCGCATATTCATAACGGGCTAGTATAAGTAGAATTTGGACGAAAAAGCAAGTGTTAATTGTGATTTAACGCATGTTTTACAAAGAACATGCGCAGTGATTATGATGCAATATTAGCGCTTAAGTGAGTAAAGGTAGACGTCTTTTAGATAATAACTTTTATCTTGCCCAGCCAAGTTTAAGATCAGCTCAGCTACTTGGGTGGGATCCATGGCGGAGTCATCTATACCGTGGGTTGCCATCTTATCCGGATAGAGATTCGTAATTTGGTATTGTTCGGGCGAATATTGTTTCTGGAGCGATTTAAAGAAATGAGTAGCCGCAGTCTTCGCCGCGCCGTAAGCGCCGTTGTCTGCTAGTGGTGTCATGGCGCTAGCTGAGAGCATGTTAAATATTTTGGCTTGAGTGAAGTTGTTAATTAGCCCGCGTGTCATGTGTACGGCTGTGAGATAGATGCTTTGCATTTGTTGGGCATAGTCTTCGGGTGCAAGATCAAGCAACAAACCGCCTTTGTAGCCACCCGCGTTATTGATCAGGCAAAGTGGTTCAGCGTTTATTGCGCTTTTTAATTCCTGCCAGAAGTTTTGGCTTGATGCGGGGTCGGCGCTATCGAGGATGCGGTATTGTACCACTGCATTCATGCCTTCAGGGCGCTGCGAGCGTCCAGTGCCGATTACTGTCCAGCCCTGGGTCGCAAAGTAGTTTGCTAAGACTAGGCCTAAGCCTTGACTGCTGCCACTAATTACAACCGTATGGCTCACAGAAAATGTTTCCCGTAGTAATACCAAAAATGTTTAATAATGGCCGCCGCTAGAATCAAAAACCAGAGTAATAATAGGTCTAAGTGATGTTTACGAACTAGTTTGTACCAACGGTTTTTAGGTAGCCGGGCATCGATTAGTCCGCGGTCGGCATTATATAGTGTGGTGTACCAAAATAGCGTTGTCGTAGCGACATCCACTGTTAAGCAGAACGGACAAAGCGCATGTATTTGGTAGATGCTTTTAAGTAGCATCAGGTAGGCACCGCCAAGTCCTAGGGTGACGACGGTTTGGAAAGTTAGCCAGAACCATTTTTGGAATTTCGCTTTTGCGACCAAGCCAACGCCCAGGGTTATAACAGCCGCAAAGGCTGCCACACCATAAAACGGATACGGTAGCCCGAAGATGGTGTCTCCCTTGTGGCTAATAACACCACCACAGCTAACAATTGGGTTAAGGTTACAAGACGGTACATAATGCGCGTTGGCATTAATGGCTAAAGTGTCGTGCGTTAAGACAAGTGATGAAACTAAGCCGATGATACCAATAACTATTAACAGCCATGGGATTGTACGTTCTAGATTCCAGCTGGTCTTCACTTGGCTCATTATAACGACTTCCGCAATTGCTTCATATATTTACTCTTATAATACTTAAGTTTAATTTAAGGCCGTCGCCCCTGCCTTTGATTAGCACAGGTCTAGTTAAACTTATTCCCAACGGAAAACCCGAAACGCAATGGCGTAAATTATAATCATCCAGACACCCATGACGGCTAGTTGTGGTCCGAGATCGAATATACTCTTCCCTTCCGTTAGGATCATTCTTGCGCCGTCAATTACCGGTGTTAGCGGCATATAATTAGTAACCGACTGCAACCATTGCGGCATTAGAAAACGCGGGAAGAATACGCCAGTTAAGAACATCATTGGGAAGACGATGATGTTGCCCAGTGGGGCTACTTGGCGTTCGTTCTTGGCCCACCCGCCAAGCGCCAAACCAATGCCTAAGATTAAGACGATGCCAAGAATCAAAAACACTGATAGCTCAGCTAAATTGCCCACGATTTTAATGTGATAGAGCGACATTGCAATTACGAGCATTAAGGCTAATGACAATAAACCAGTGACTGCCTGACCTAGCATGTTAGAAAGGAAGAATTGCCAAACTTTTAAAGGTGTAGTGTGTAAGCGGCGCAGAATACCCATCTTCTTTAATTCTGGGAAAACATTCATCGGGCCAAAAATGCCGGCACCGAGAATAGAAAATCCGAGCAATCCCGTAAAAGTGTAGTCAAAGGCAGTTAGGCTGTGTTGGTTGGACACGCTAGCGGCTACGCTAAGTGGCGGGCTTAAATTAACGAAGTGAGCATTGATTGTACTTAATTGGGTTTGCAATAGCGATACTAAAGCTTGTTTGGCCTGCTCGTTATTTTGGGTGTAATGGACTATTGCCTGCCCAGTTGGTATGCCATTTTTCAACTCTCCAAATGATGGTGGCAGCTCAACCGCGGTATCTACTTCGCCCCGGCTCATGCTTTGATAGGCCTGAGCCATTGTCGTTGCACTTTTATTAATGCTAAATACCTTGTTGTGTTCAAGCTCAGACACATATGTTTGCGCAAATTTAGTATGGGATTCATTAACTAATGCAATGCGCAGCGTAAGTTGACCATTACGGCTTAAGCTACCAAAAACAAACAAGAAGATGAGCGGAAATAGAAAAGTAAAGAATAAAGCTAGGCGGTCGCGAAATACCCGCTTTAAATTAATCACAAAAAAGACCCAAACGGTAAAGAGGCGCTGTTTTAGAATTAGAAGTTGATCTGACATTAGTTTTCGTCCCCCAGATGCTTACCAGTTAAGTCCAGAAAAACATCCTCTAAATTAGCACGTTCAATTGGCTGTGTTTTTGAAAAACCACGCTGCAAGAGAGCTTTAATCAAGTGTTTGGGCGTATCGAGGGCGATGATTTTACCGCTGTCCATAATGGCTACGCGGTCGCAGAGCATTTCTGCCTCTTCCATGTAATGGGTAGTTAGAATAACGCTAATGCCACGATTACGTGTTTCGGTAACGAGCTCCCATAGATTACGCCTGGCCTGAGGGTCAAGACCAGTTGTTGGCTCATCAAGGAAGAAGACTTTTGGACTATGGACTAATGCCGTAACGATACTGAAGCGCTGTTTTTGACCGCCCGATAGTTGCTCGACATAGGAATTAGCTTTGTCGCCCAAACCAACTTCTTTGAGGAAAGATAATGGATCTACCTTTTCGCCGTATGCCGAAGCGAACATTTGGATTAACTCAGTTAACTTGGTTTTATCTTGGAAACCGGGCGCTTGCGGTTGCACCCCAATCATGCCACGAATCTGGTAGGGATGCTTAGCTACGTCAACACCGTCAATGCTGGCGCTGCCACTATCGATGCTGCGCAGTGTCTCAATCATTTCAAGCGTTGTTGTCTTACCGGCTCCATTGGGCCCTAAGATGCCAAAGATTTCACCCCGTTTTACCTCAAAACTAATCCCATCAACGGCAACAATATCGTCATAAGATTTAGTTAGATTTTTGACCTTTAAGATTGCATCACTTGCCATTTAAATCACCAATAAATTCCCTACTTAATAAATCAGTCTTAATCATAACATGAGGATATGGACCTCAGTAGAGCGAAATTTATTTCAGGACAAATTAATGTATTGGGTGCATAGTAGAGTTTGATTAAACTAACGGCCAAAGCTGTACTAAGGAGAAGAATGTTAAAGACTGCAAAGGCGCTAATTACTAGTGCTGGGAAACAACTTGGATTAAGTTCGGCGACAATTGAGCAGCTGCTTGAAATTAATAAAGAACATCAATTTGAAATTACGCTACCGGATGGCAAACGCTTCCCTGCCTACCGGGTTCAGCACAATAATAAACGTGGTCCATATAAAGGTGGTATCCGCTTTCATCCTGAAGTCGATTTTGATGAGGTAAGAGCACTGGCCATTTTAATGACCATGAAGACTGCAGCGCTCGATTTACCACTAGGTGGCGCAAAAGGCGGCGTGGTAGTTAATCCGCGTGAGTTAAACGATGCTGCGCTTGAGCAGATTAGTCGTGAGTATGTGCGTTTCTTAAAAGACCATATCGGTCCCCATCAAGACATACCAGCGCCAGACGTTAACACCAACCCAGCAATTATTGACTGGATGGTGGACGAGTATTCAGTCTTAACCGGAGATACTACCCGGGCTAGCTTTACCGGCAAGAGCGTCGCCCGTGGCGGCAGCTTAGGCCGTGATGCAGCGACTGGTCGAGGCGGCGTATTTGCGCTTAATGATTTATTAAAAGACCAAGGCATAAATGACAAGCCACTAACCTATGCCTTGCAAGGTTTTGGTAATGTTGGCTCATTCTTTGCCTTAGTAGCTAAGTCTGACCATCCCAATTGGCAGTTGGTGGCAGCGAGTGATTCGGCTACTGCCGTGTATAACCCGAAAGGATTAGACGCTAAGACCTTAGCTGACTTTAAGAATGGCGGTGGCCGGTTTGTCGACTTTGATCAGAAAGAGCAACAAATCAGTAATGACGATTTGATTGGTTTAGATGTTGACGTGCTTGTCCTTGCCGCCCTTGGTGATGCCGTGACAGAGCGTAATGCCGACCAAGTGCGCGCTAAGTACATTATTGAACTAGCCAATGGACCGGTTAATGATGCAGCGTTTACGACTTTAAATAAACGGGGCGTAATTATCTTGCCTGATATCATCGCTAACGCTGGTGGTGTAGTTGTTAGTTATTTGGAATGGGTCCAGAACACCAAAAACGAACGTTGGAGCGAGGCAAGAGTTAACAGTGAGCTTAAGCGCTATATGACTCGTGCAATGCGTGATTTGCTGCAACTTTCGAAGTCAAAACAGACTAGCCTAACCGAAGCCGCCTTTATGCTAGCGATTAAGCACTTGCTAGACGTTGCCTAAATTAGCCCCAGCCGTTTTATCTCCTCACCAATAGATTGGCTCTAGCTTGCCAGTTGTAACCGACAGCGTTTTGGGCTACCTTAAATAGGTGAATAGTAAAACTAACATATGAGTGCAGACCCAAATTTTGTAGTTGAGCTAAAGGGTTTAACTAAACAGTATGGCGCTATGGTCGCCCTGAATGATCTCAACCTTGACGTTATTAAGGGAGAAATCCTGGGTTATCTCGGACCGAACGGATCAGGCAAAACCACCACTATTCGGTTAATGTTGGGCTTAATTAAACCAACCAGTGGATCAGTCCATATTTTTGGCCGTAACGCCTTAATTGAAAAAGCGGCGGTGCATGCTTCCCTTGCCTATGTCCCTGGTGAAGCCAATCTCTGGCCAGCGCTAACCGGTATTGAGACCTTGCATCTGCTCGCTAAAGTGCACGGCAGTGTCGATGAAACCTATCGTAAGCAATTAATCAAACGCTTTGAACTTGAACCCAATAAGAAAGTTCGCACTTATTCTAAAGGTAATAAGCAAAAGATAACTCTAATTGCTGCACTAGCTTCACGCGCTGAGCTACTCATCTTAGATGAACCAACCAGTGGCCTTGACCCATTAATGGAGCAAGTCTTTCGCGAGACGGCAGCAGAAGCTAGAGACCGCGGTCAAACTATCTTTTTGTCATCGCATATCCTAGAAGAAGTCGAAGCTTTGTGTGACCGGATTGCTGTCTTAAGATCTGGTAAATTAGTTGAGCTAGGAACGCTTGAGCAAATGCGCCATTTATCGGCTGTCACTATTGAAGCCAGTTTTAACGGTAAGCCACCGCTCATTAACCACATTAAAGGCGTCAGTAATGTAGTTATCCGTGATAATTTATTGACGTGCCAAGTTAACGGACCAATTGATCAACTACTAACTGCTTTAGCGCAAGCTAAACCACTAACCCTGCTTAGCCGTGAACCATCTCTTGAAGAATTGTTCCTCGCGCTTTACGGCGAAAAGTCAGGTAAAAGCTAAAAGCTAAGCGTCTATAAAATATGAGCCAAGCCATAGCGCTAAGACGAGCCAAAATACTAAGTGCTAGCCAGCGCGTTATTACGCAGTTTACATTTCGTCGTGCTGTAATTGGCGCCCTATTATTTGGCGTCTTTGCTAGTATCGAGAGTTACGCTCAAGGTCGAGGTATTGTGGCGGCTTTTCCAAATGTTGCCGAGCGAGCCAAAATAATACATGGCCTAGCTAACAATGCGGCGCTAAGTTTATTCTACGGCGACAAGAGTGCCAATATCGTTAGTCCTGACGGCTATATGGTTTATCGTATTATGCCGATCTTAGTTTTAGTTGGCGCAATTTGGATGTTAGGAGTTACTACAAAAATGCTGCGCGGTCAGGAAGATAGCGGCCGCTGGGAGCTATTGCTTAGCGGTCAGTCGGCCGCCCGTTCAGCAACGCTTAAAACCTTGTTTGGTATAGCTGGCGCAATTAGCATAGCGCTACTTTTAATTGCTTTGTTGCTTGCTGCGGCTGGGCATAGTGGCAAGTTCATACTTACGCTTGGGGGCAGTTTTTACTATGCCCTGGCTTTAATTTTTGGCGCTATCTTAGCTGTCGCTATCGGTGCCTTAACGTCACAAATAGCAGCAACACGGCGTTATGCGATGCTTTATGGTGCTAGCGTCATTATCCTTTTCTTTATGCTACGTTCGCTTGGTAATACAGTCGATAGTTTAGCCTGGATTAAGAATTTAACACCATTTGGTTGGATTGATAAATTGCGACCGTTCTATCATCCGCAAGCCGTCTGGTTGTTACCTCTAGGCGCATTTACATTGATTACGATTGGGGTTGCGCTCTGGCTGGCCGGTCGGCGCGATCTAGGGGCAAGCTTAATTGCCGATAACGAAAGTGCTAAACCACACTTTAAATTACTTGCTTCACAAATTGGATTAGATTTTCGACTGTCACGGAACGTCCTGTTTGGCTGGCTGCTAGGAAGCGTTGGCTTTGCAGCACTCATTGCGTCAATCGATAAGACAGTGGCTAAAACCTTAACTAGTAGTGGTGCAACTAAAGGTAAGATTGCGCAGACTTTCACTAATCTAACTGGTAACTATAGCGCGCAGATGGAAATTGCCTATTTAAGCGCAGCCGGGTTTTTAATTGTTACATTGCTGCTAATTATGGTCACTAATTATATCGGTGCGGTGCGCGACGAAGAAGCAAGCGGCCGTTTGGATAATATGATTGCCAGCAGCAGAAGCCGTGGTCGCTGGTTATTAGAGCGTCTAGTATTAATTATCAGCGCCGCTGTAGTGATTAGCCTAGTTGCTAATTTTGTGGTCTGGGCGATTGCGTCAGCCCAAGGAGTGAGTGTTAGTTTTGCAACCTTAGTCCTAGGCGGCTTAAATATCTTAGGGCCGGTTATGTTGATGCTCGGTCTGGGCGTAATGATCTATGGCTTTAAACCTCGCCTGAGCGTTATTGTGATGTATGCTCTTATCGCCTGGTCATTTACAGTGGATATTATTGCGGCTGCTCTGAAGCTAAGTCAGACCTTAACCCAAACTTCCCTACTGCACTACGTTTCACTAGTCCCGGCGGCGACTGCTAATTGGCGTACTTTTACAATTCTGACACTGCTCGGTATCGGCGGAATTTGTATTGGGATTATTGGCTTCGAGAACCGCGACATACAGGCCGAATAGTATCAATACTTTACTGCGCTGTTAAATGTTTAATGAGGCGCACAATTAGATAGGTTGCAAAGACCAGGCTAACGATGAAGAAACTTACTGGATACGGAGCGTAATAGGAAATAAAAAGGCCAAACCATGTGGCGATTAAAGCTACTAGCGCCGACACAATTAAACCATGCCTGGGGTTTTTAGTGACTTGCTGAGCGATGGCTGCCGGTGTTACTAGTAAGGCAAATATTAGTAGGACTCCGACAACTTCGACAGAAACAGAAACGGCAACTGCAACTAAGAGCATAAATGCAATATTCATGCCAAGCATTGAGATGCCCTTCGCTTCTGCTACGTCTTCATCTAATGAGGTAAACAGTAGACGGCGGTAAAGGACAATGACCGCAAGTAAAATTAATATGGCGGCGGCAATTGTTATAAATACATTCGTAGTGCTAATGCCAAGTATTTCACCAAACAGTAGTGAGTAAGCTTCAGTAGCGTAGCCTTTGTAGAGGCTAATGAATAAAACACCCAAGCCAAGCATGAAGGCCAAGACATTACCGATTTGAACATCGCGACTGGCCGCCTTTTTTCCTAAAGCCGCCATTGCTAGTCCGCCCAAGGAAGTAAATGATAAAAGCCCAAACAGTGGATTAATGCCTATTAGTACCGCTCCGGCGGCACCAGCAAAGCCGGCGTGAGAAAGTGCGTGGGCGGCAAACGACAAACGTCTTAAAACTACAAAATAACCGACAATACCAGCCACTAATGCAATTACGGTACCGGTCTCAAAGGCGTGTTGCATGAAAGAGTATTGCCACATATCGCGTAAATCGCTCCACAAATTTGGGCTAAAGGTGCTGCTCGCAATTAAGGCTAAGTTAGTCATGGTGGATTGCCTCCTCGACACCTAGAACAGCGAGACGGCCACTGCTGCTATGCAAGACTTCAATTGGCGCTTCATAAAGTTCAGATAGTTTTTTGCTGGTTACAATTTCTGCTGGCTTGCCGGCTGCGACTTTAGAGTTGGCGATATAGATAATGCGGTCAATAACAGGTAGCAGAGGGTTTATGTCGTGGGCGATTAAGATAACGCTAACTCCGGTAGATTTTGAGATATTGTTAATTAGTTGAATCAGTTGGACTTCACGCCGGATATCTAAACTCGCTAGTGGTTCATCAAGTAGTAATAAGTCTGGCTTACCAACTAGTGCTTGGGCTAAGAACACGCGTTGTTGCTCGCCACCAGATAGCTCACCTAAGGGGCGCCTGGCCAAGTTTGATGCATCAACTAGGGCTAGTGCTTTATGTGCCTGGGATAGTTCATGTTTCGCTTTTTTACCAAGAGCAAAAGCCCACTTATTACCAAAGGTTCCTAAGCGGACGTACTCAATCGAAGCAATATTGGAATCACTATCAATTGAGTGCCGTTGCGGCACATAACCAATGCGCGGGTTACCTCGCTTAGGCGTTTCACCAAGAACAGTCAAACTGCCCTGCGTGGGCAGCTCTAGGCCCAGTAGCAGTCTAAACAGAGTTGTTTTACCGGCACCGTTGGCTCCTAATAAGCCCACAAACTCCCCACTTTTAATTGAAAATGTTGCGTCGCGCCAGATGTTAGTTGAGTCATAGCCAGCACTTAAGTTAATAGCTTCTACGATATTAGGACTGTCTAGTTGTTTCATGGCTTGACCTGCGCGCTAAGTGCGTTCTGTAACTGTTGAATAATTCCGCCCATCCAAGTTTCAAAACTCAAATTAATAGGCTCAATCGTTTCACTAACTGGGATGAGAGGGATGTTATTAGTAAGCGCTAATTGCTTCATGCTGTTAGTGAGTGGGGTTATGGTTTGACGATTATAGACTAGTAATTTGACTTGAGTGCTCTTAAGTTGCTGCTCAAACTGCACTACGCTGTTGGACGGCGGGTCATTACCTTCAGCGACGGCCTGCATAAAAGTGAGCGGCGAAATAAGGTTTAAGCCTGCAGCTTGTGCTAGATAGACGAATATATCTTCGGTTGCTGCAACTTTAGTGCCACTGTAATGCGCCTTGATGTTTAAAATCTGGTTCTGGTAAAGCGCAAGTTTGGTCGTAAGAAGATTATATTGCTGAGTGAAGTAGCTGCTGTCTTTTGGGTCTAAAGCACTAAGATCCTGCTTCATTTGGTAGATTACTTGATTAACATAGCTTGGGCTAAACCAAAAGTGGGGGTTATCTCCCTCCTTCTTACCGAGTAAGGTTGAAACCATAAGTACCTTCCTTCCCAGGCTTGGGCTGGCGCTTAGTAGTTTATTGCCCCAACTGTCGTAACCAGCGCCATTTAAGATGACGTAATTTGCGCTGGCAAATAAACGGGCGTCATTTGTACTGCTTTCATATTCGTGCGGATCGGCATTTGGATCGGTGATTAAGACCTTAAGGTTAATTTTGTTACCGCCAATTTGAGCCACTAAACTGCCCCAGAAGTTTTCAGCTGCTACTACGTTAACTTTATTGTTATTAGAGTTAGATTTAGGAGCGCTGCTAAGTAGCATCATGCTAATTAACAATAAGCCGAAAAGCAGCATTACGCTCACGGCAATCTTTCGGCGGAAGTTTAGCTTAGGCATGAGCTAATCATAACGACCCCAATACAGTTATTGCAAATTTGTTGCAGTAACCCTTAAAATTGCTACAGTCGTTTAGGGTTTAACTCTATGTTTTAGTTGTCGGTGCCACCACCACCGCCGTGGTCAGTTGGTGCTGTTAGGTAAATTGGCGTAAAGACTTGCTGAATAATAACAGTTGGCGTCACTGGAATCGGTTTCGCTACGACTTCAAAATCGACAAATGGTAGGGACGTATAGTTCTCCGCAAACGCAACTAGGCGATATATCCCTGGCTTAGCGAACAGTTGTGGCCAGTTAGAGTAGTTACCTTTGTATGAAGCATTGGGCTGAATTACTATTCTGCCAGGTTGGTTGCTACAGATAATTGTGGTTGACGTGGAATGAAGGCTCACCCACTGGCTGCTTTCCCATTGATAGATATGGAGCGGCGCATTGGGGCAATTTTCAACTAGAGTGATGGGCTTATCTAGTTGATTAGTAATCGTAAAGTCGACGGTTTGTCCGACCGTGTATTTCACATTTGAAACTGTTAAGCCAATCTGCCCGGCAGGAAATCCTAGAGTATTAACGCGACTACTTTGATGCAAGATGACCGCTAAAAAAATACCGAACACTAGAAGATAAATTACAATCCAAACGGCTAAACGTTTGAAGCGATTACGTTGGTGTATTTTTTGGACGTCGGTCATGTTGAACCTGCTCTGCGCAACCGGTCAATAATTGCCACTGCTACGCCTATACCGAAAATAATCCAAAGTATGCGAAAGATACCGTGTGCAAGATCAGTACCTAAATAAAGTGCATGGATGAAAACAAAGATCATTATTAGATAGCCTGAGAAATGCAGCGCTTTCCAAGTGTGTGGCTTTTTATCGATCCAGAGTAAGGAGCTGATTATGACAGCTAAGATAAGGTAGAACGCTATAATGCCAAGTGCAGTATAGATTGATCCAAAATGATGGCTGCCAATTGTAAGCGTCCGATAATGTGAGGCAAATGGTACTAGATCCTGCACAATCGTAAACGGCACAAAGCGATCAAATAGGAGTGCGGTGCCGTGAACAAGAACTGATAGCCCAAAGACTATTGCGAGTGCCTTATGGGTCGCCCAGGCAGTTAAAGGCTCAAGAAACCGAAACGAATAGCCAGTAATTAACCCGACACCGGAAAGAATTAAAATGACAAGTGTAACAGCTGCTACTAGCCCAGAGGCGCGTGTGATGTACCAGGGCCAGGAAGATCGAGCCCGACTGGATAGCCGGGTGGCTACATCTGGTCCTTGTAGGGGTGGAACTAATAAGTCTACTGAATCACCACTTTTAGTGGTTATAACTTGAGCCGGGTTATTAACCACTGCCGCTTTAACTGGGGTATTAAAGACGCCATAAAGAGACAACACGAAAAGCAAAGCAAAGCCGTAGCTCATGAAGCGATGTTTATTAATATGCATAAACAGTTTTATTATATTTTGTTTCATGCATTCTCGTCTATATGTATTATGCTACCGTAGCTGACATTATAGTCCCCTCGCCCGATTGAACGGCATTGGAGCAAGGCAGAAGTTATCTTTTGATGCTTAAGGAACGGTATTGCTTGTTCTGAACCTAGGATAACAGCACAAGACGCTAAGACATCTGCTTTTAGGGCAGAAGGCGCAGCCACAGTTGCCGTTAAAACATCTGTTTGCGATGGCTGAAGCGTACGTGGATCAATTAAGTGATGCCAGAGCTTGCCCTGTGCTACTCCGTAGCGGGCAGTGGTGCCTGAAGTAGCTAGGGCGTAACGCTCTTGGGTTCCCAGCTCCGCCCAGCCTATATCCGTTGAGCTAGATTCAGACTTGGCTTTTTGGATACCAATCCGCCAAGTTTGATGCAGATCATTTTCCCCTCCAAATACCACGTCGCCACCTAAAGAGATCCAGTAGCCACTTACTTTATGTTTAATCTCGTTGACTAGTTGGTCAGCTAAGTAGCCTTTACCACAGCCACCAAGATCAATTGCCGTGTCTTTAGGTATCTTAGCCCAGCTGTCACCAACTATTAGGTTGTCCAGAGCGACGACATGTCGAGTTGAATGATCGTCATAAGAGTCAGTCTCATGTCCCTTAACAATTGAAGGGCCATAACCGACAGCTTGAAGCGCTGGCAGGATGAAGGGGTTGTAGAGACCATCAACTGCTAGGCCAATATCTAGAGCAGCTTTTAAAAGGCGCTTGAACTGTGGACTAATTTGCTGCTTTGAGCCAGCATTACGGTTAAAAGTAGATAACTCACTTTGGGGTAGAAAGCGACTAAACTGACGTTCAAACATGAATATTTGTTTCCAGAGATAATCAAACATAGACTTAACTGCAAGTGGCTGGTCAGGTGCAATTATGCTTATTTGAGCGATACTACCTAAGGCTTGTTGTTCTTGATGAAACTGCATTATTTCTTTACGGTCGCGGTACCGATACGGTAGTACGAGGCGGGGGTGCGAGATAGATTGGTGCCGGTGCGGTTACTGGCGCAGTGGATGTTGGAGCAGTTGCGGACGGGGTCGTCGGCAGACTAATTAGGCTGGCTGAAGGCGGGATCGAGTTAACAAGCTGATCAAGCTGTTTTTGGCGAGCGTTAGTAACAAAGAAAGGTGTCGTTTTTGTTGGTTGATCGGCGCTTAACGGGGGTAATGTTTTAAGCAAGTCGCTGACCATAACCGCTAAACTGCCAAGAGCAAAGCTGATTGCGCCGAGCGCATAAACGTTGGCTGGCCAGCTCCGCAAAATACTTGTCTGTTTGGGTGATGATTGCGTAAATGCTTCAGTTAAGATGCGCCTTTTTGGAACATGCTTTTGCATAACGAGTGCCGACATAGCTTTCATGAATACTGGTGGACCGCAGATGAAGAAACGCCGCTCATCATATTTGGTATTTGTAACTTTGTCTAATAACTCCGGCGTAATGTAGCCGCTAACGACTGAATGCTGAGGTAATTTATCGGTACTATCTTTACCAACCACGAAGATAGTCTTTAAGTTCGGATGGCGGCGTTCAATTGCGATTAACTCATCGCTAAATGGCACGTCTTCTTGGTTCTGAACGCTATAAAGTAGTACAACGTCGTTTTCAGCATTTAGTTTATCTAAGTAGCGCATCATGCTCATAAAAGGCGTGATACCAATGCCGCCAGCCATTAAGACTGCAGTTTTGTCCCTATCGGCATCAAACACAAAGCCACCAAATGGCCCAGCTACATAGACAATGTCGCCAGGCTCAAGCTTGCTTAGCGCCGTCGTAAAGCGACCGCGTTGGCGCATACTAAACTGTAATCGATCTTGATCCGTAGGCGAGCTAACAATTGAGAAACAACGTACGGCAGATTTTTTGTTATTGCGCGCAAAGCCGATTGAAGCGTACTGACCAGGCTGAAATGCTAAGTGACGCTCACTTTCGTCGCGTTTTAAACTTAGCAATATGGTTGATGCTGTAATCTTTTGGTTTTCTTGAACTAGATAAGTACGCATATGTTTATCCGTTAGTATAGCATTGCTGAGATGAGCTTGTTAAGTTTTCTAAACGAATTAAATCTAATAAATATTTTGTTGATTCAAAGTCTGGTGACATCAGTTATATAATGCTAAACTTACAGGGTGATTAGAGCGGTAATTCTTGATTATTTTTCTGTAATATCGCCGGATATATATGAAATTTTTGAAAAAGAAATGTCTAAACAGTCTTCGGAAGTTGGGGCTCAGATTAGGGACAGTCTTCATCGGTACTATTCCGGCATCATAAATTTTGATAGTTTCATACTGAATCTTGAAAGTATATTTAGAACAAAGAAGATAGCAACGTTTTTTCTGAAGTTATACGATTCTAACATCCCTCCGCATGTTCTCTATTTCGCCAAGAAAATGCACGCTCGCTTTTTAAAAGTCGCGATTGTAGGAAATATCGGTGAGAGAGAAATCGATCTATTGACTAAATTTGATGAGTACACAAAGGAAGTTGACCTCATCGCCGGGCCACTAACCTATGGCTTACCCTTAATGAGTGAGGACTTTTTTAAACAAGCCTTATATGATATCGGTGAACCGCCTGAAAAATGTTTATTGATCAGTAAACATTTAGATTATCTTTCTTTTGGCAAGAAGATTGGTCTTAAAATCTATCAATTCGATAACTTTAACAATCTAACGGAATACATACAAAAAGAAATAGATGCGAATTAAGCCAATTGATACAAATGACTTTTGATACAAAACGCAATAACGTATCGCTAAATATTTTCGATTGATTTACTTGCAGTGGTTTCGCCTATGACTGATTGTGCGATGAAGGCAAAATCTGATCTTGCTAAGTTCATGCCGTCGCTAAAGTGGATATTGTAAACTTTGCGTTCCCTGCCTTGCATCATTGCTACGCCCGGCAGATTCGGCGATTGCATTATAGTATTTTGGAAAGTTAGCTCTCTGTTTGGCGTAATCAATGACAGCTCAGATAGCTCTGAAACTGTTTGGCAGATATCATCTATACAGGTAACTTTAGCTAAAACTTTCGGCGCCCAATCGGGTCGGTAATAGAATTCGCTAAAGCGGTCGTTGTCGAAGCACCTAATTTGTTCACCTCTGTCGATGGCTTCAAATGCCAGTCGACCCAGGGTGTGGGCTTGAGTTTTGTTATTTGATTCAAGCGTGAATTCGCCACTTAAAGACTCATAGAATAAAGGCCCCACCAAGATGCGCACAGGAAGAGCAGACATAAATATATCTAAACAGTAACTAACAAAAAGCGCAAGCTAGCTAGATGGAGTGCGTTATTTTTCGCCTAAGACGATGTTGTCGGGGATATCTAACTCAACATCATCGAGTGCCGTTTGGCCGATTTGCTGTGTTAGTTCAGGGCTGTTTAAATTTTCTGTTGAGGATAAATCTTTTGCTTCTTGAGGGAATGATTCGTTATTCATAGGTCTACTATTATTCCACTATCCTCATTTTTTTCCAAGAGCGTTGTGCAGACGAAGGTGTTAGCTTTGTTACTTATTCTTTTCGAGGACTGAAAGAATTTTAGTCTGGTTTTTTAGTTCAACCATTTGTTCATCCTGAAGGTTGGCGAGATATGTCAGAGTCATATGATCAGCTTCAGATTTTGCGTCAGTAGCCGATTGGGCTACATTTTGAGCAACCATAATTGCTGGTAGCAACACCAACTGAAGCCAATTAGAGGATACCCAGTTAATAATCGGCACTAAGTTATGGGTCTCAAGAGCGGATTTAAGGGATAAGAACGCAATGACGTTAAAGAGGTAAAAGCTATACATGCTACCAACATGAGTGCCTATCCATACGGCCAGCCGATCGTTAAATGACTTTTCTCTACTTAGCAAGTCCTTTGGGTTAACGACGTGCGGATGTGCCTTAAGTCTGTCTTTTTCCATATGCTTTATCTGTCTCGGCATTATAACGCTTTGGCTGTATCCACTGCCCTACTTACTTTAGTAATGCTCTTACTAAGCCTTTTACAACCCAGCACTCATCGCCAAAACAATTTGCGTTAGCCTCGTTAAGTATTTTGTGCGCAGTTAGATATTGCTCAGTTGCTTGCGGCTCTAATTCAGTGCCTGATCCATTTTTAAGCGCAGTCGCATCATGATGCTCGATAGCTTCTATTAGCGCTTCCCTAGCTGGGCATATTTCAGATGTTGCACTACAAACGCTAGAAATCTCTCTCATGAAGTTTATATTACACGTTGATTAAGGCATTGCAAATATTGCACTCTGTTTTCTAAGCTAAGCATAAGTGGAGCGCGAAAACTAAACTAACCTTTCAGCCATAAGATATACATATTTGCAAAAACCTATTTAATTGTGGCATAATAGCAGGCAATATGTCCCCAGAAGTTACTGCTGAATTTGCTTCAACGCCGGTTAATCGCAACAACCAAAGCGCGCGTCGTTCGGCGAAGCTTGAGCCTGAAAAACTTGTTGAGCAACCGATTGAAACTGAAATAGGAAGTATTTCAATTGAAAGCACCGACAAGGCAGAAATTATCGCCGCTTTGGGTAGTGCGGGACTTCAGGTGGAGGCTATTAGCGTGAATGGTCGTGAAGACGACTTGCCTCCTGAATCCAAAGCCGAAGAAACAGTTTTTATTGCAAAAGACTGGACGCAAACGCTTAGTGCAAGTCTCGCTACTATGCTAGAAGAAATTATACCGACTGGTAGAAATGATGAACCAAGTGAGGATAATCCAACTATATCTATTAACGCTGAAGGAAACGTCACGGTCCTAGGGTCCACTCTAGAGTTAAGCAATAATCTCGACAAACTAATAATTAATTTGTTATTAGCTGGCGAAGAATTTAGTTCGGCGGATATTAAAGGCTTGTTTGGTCCAAATGTCACCAAAGAACAGGATGGCCTAATAAGTCGTGCGATTAATCGGGTGCGTAGAGGCTTTGACGATCTTGTGATTAGTAAGGGTAAAACTGGAAGCATTACATACCGCTTAAGCTCCGATGCTCAAATCGTAGATGCCCGAACGGCACCGACAGATAATTTGCAGCCTGGCAAGCTTATTGCTCGCAAGTCTAACCCTGCTGATTCCAATAGCGCTGACCCGAGCTTGGAGCATCAGCCTAAGGACCGTACAAAAACTGAAAGACTTAGCTATGAATTGCGTGGCAACTATATTGATCAAATCGTTAAGTTCTACCAGAATGAGCGGACTGTTAACAAAGCCTTGCATGCTTATAAGGACCGCAGTGTTGATGCTGGTTTTAACGAAAATCCGCTAACGCAGTATAGTCACGAAATAATTAAATATCCCTTGCTGAGCGCAGATGATGAAAAAGTTTTATTTGGTGCCATAGATAAAGGTCTTGAATTTTATGCTGAGAGTGACGGGAAAGATCTTAGCACCGAGCAGGAAAAAGTATTAATTGATATGACTATCGCCTACTACAAGATATTATATTCAAACCTGCGCCTAGTTATTCTCGCTAATAAGCCCCGATTTCGAAAAGAGAATTCTGCAGTTGATCCCCTAGATTATGTACAGGAAGGCAACATTGCACTAGATCTTGCGATTAAACGTTTTGATATAGGTATGGGCTTTAAATTTTCCACCTATGCTATGTGGTGGCTGAAGCAGCGCTCGCAGCGTGCGCATAATAAATACCACCGCTCAATCTATATACCTCAAAAAGTTAATAATGATTGGATTGAAATTAACCGTACCGAGGATGAACTAGCTGAAGAGCTGAAGCGACAACCAACAATTTCGGAGATAGCTCAATCTATTAATCGTACACCGGAGCAAGTGGCGGAAATTATCCGCTATGGAACTCAAAACTTAATTTCATTAGATAAGCCTGTTGGCGCTGATGGCGTCGATAGTATTGGCGACATGGTTACCTCCTCGAGCGAAGAAGACCGCCAGAACAAATTTATAAATCACGATTTACTTGAATCAATCATTAAAAAAGCCAATCTTGATCAGGCGGAATTATTACATTTAAGTTTAAGGTTTCATGTCTATATTAATTCCCTGTCCGGAACAAAGCTTTTGACCGAAGACGGCGTAAAACTTTACGATACGGTCTTTGACGAACTTGATCCAGATAAAATAGCGACCTTTAGAGAGATGCGCCGACTTATTGGCACTAACGAGGTTCGTATCAGGAAAGATGATCGGCTCTTGATGTATAAAATTAAAAACCACTTAGGGGCCTAAGTTCAGTAATTAATAGTTCAGATCATTATAGTTTGGAAAGAAATCTTGTTTAAGTTGAGTCTCCGCTAAGCCGTCTTTCTTTAGTTCATTGCCAAGTGCTTCAACCATCTCTTCGGGACCAGATAAGTAAACTAATGATTGCTTAAGAGCGGGTATTAGTTGGTTAAGTTTAAATAAATCAAGCCTTTCACCAATAACATACTTAACTCTAAATTCTGGGTGCGAGTCCTGCCACTTAGCTAGCTCATCCTTAAAAGGTATGGCGTCAGTCCTGGCGGCATAGATTACGGTGACAGCTAAGTTTAAATTATCGTGTAAGCGTTGCTTGAGTATGCTATAAAACGGTGTTATACCAATCCCGCCTGCAATAAAAACAAGCGCTAGCCTGGAAGACTGCCAAACGAAGTCACCTTCTGGGTCTTCAACTAGAATGAGGTCTTCTGAACCTTCCGCTAAATTAGAGAGGGCTTGCTTAAAGGTGCTTGAAGTGACACGGGTAGTAATTTGCAAGATGCCCTCATAGGGTGCGGCGGAATTAGTAAACCAACGCTTAGTGCCTTCAGCGTCTGGGTTGTCATGCGCTAACTCGACCCGCACGAACTGACCAGCCTGCATCTTTAGTGGTTCGCTTGGCTGAAAAACAAAAGAGTAAACGTTATCCGTTAAGTGCACCTTATTAATTAACTTTAAGACCATAGATTCTCCAAAAGCTTTAGATATAGCTTAATCATATCAGGTAGCTTGCGATGTATTATTAAAATAAGGACTCGCTTAGTGCGACAAATCAAGAAAATTAACGTGCAACATTATATAATAGCTTTTTAAAGCTGGAGTAGCGCAACAATATGGCTAAAGCGAAACAAAGTTCTATGTCTCTTGAAGAAGTTTTAAGACGGCGTGCCTATCGGCCAGTTTATGAATCAATCCCAACGCAAGTTAAAGGCCTCAACTTGCGCGTCGAGCGCGGTAACATTAACAGTCCACGTTTAATTAATCGTGAACTTGGCCGATTAGCAATCTCAGGGCGGATGATCGCAAAATCTAGAGCTCAGATGACAAGACTATCTAAAGCTCAGAATACGAGGAAAGAAATGGTCCAGAATCTGGCCTTAGGGCATCCTGGACTGCGCGGTGTTGACTCTGAGACAGACAAGCTTTCGTTGACAGCTATTCCAACCCATAAAATTATCTGGAATGCTGAGCTCCTTAAAGAATCCTTAGGTGTCGCCTACTCGACAATCGTCGGAGAAGATTTAGTCACGACAATATCTGTGCCTTTAGGCCATGAAACAAATAAAGGAACTGTTACTACCAAGAAAGTCGAGACGGCGCTTAAGGCCGGAATTAGACGTTTAGGATTTAGTAATGAAGAGCTTCCTTCAATATTGCACTCTGAGGTTGTTCTAAGAGTTGACGAAGCCCGGCTCGGCGAGCTTATTATGGCCGATCAGGTTGAGCTTCTTGAAGGTAGTGGCATAGTAGAAGAATCTTGGACTATTAACACTGATCCGCTTCGCCAGCCTTAGAGCCTAGAGCTATTTAAGACAAAGCCCTTCTTCCCTATCTAAAGTCTGCCTATATGGGTTGCTAAAATCTAGCTTAATCATATTGATATACTTTAACTATGCCGTTTAATCATTACGCCAAGCTAAAACGCATACTCGATAATCAAGCCCAGGGCTGGTTTATTAAGCGCATCGATCAACCGACCAAAGCTAAGAACTTTAAGGGTGAAATAATCAACTTTGACCACTACTACCGGGCGTATGATTATCTTGGCGTGCCAATACGGTACTGTAAATTTCAGCAAATTGATCGTTTGGCATCTGTTCTTAACTTACCAGTTGAAGAGTTACCGATTATCAACTAACGATCTACTGCATAGTATTAAATTTTGAAATAATTGGTGCTTGTTTAATAAAGCTATGGTCAGAAAGTACTTGTAGTGATGCCTTAGCGACATCTTCTCGACTAACCCACCATTTCGTTGGTCCGTGTAGTGTTAAACTGAAGGGTCTAGGTGAGGTGTTCTGTAGTTTAAGTACCCGAATTACGGTCCATTCCAAGTTGCTTTGCTGAAAAAATAAGACATGGTCACGCCCATCTTTAATTCTATTGGGGTCAATTAAGGCGATACTGAGGTTTAATATTCGGTCAATTAAAGATATCTTATCTTGCGGGAAGCGTACCCCGGTACCCGTTAAACTAACAATGCGTTTTAGTCCTTCTTGCTGCATTACTTTTGCTAGTGCTTTCATGGCATCGGTTTGGACTTGCGCCGGTGAGTTTCTAACATGACCAATGAAGCTCACTACCGCATCCTGACCCTCGATGAGATTAGTTAAATCCGCTGAGTTTCTGGCATCACATTGAACAATGCTCAGGTGCTCATGCTCGGGAAGATTATTAGTATGATAGACACCAGCACGAATATTATGACCGGCGGCTAAGGCTTGCTCAACAAAGACTCGTCCAGTCCGACCATTAGCTGCAATAACTGCAATATTCACGCTGACCTCTTTCTTGTTATGTTTAGCATAGGTGCATTAGGCTTATTAAGCAAACTATACTAACGCTTCGTACATGTGGGGTTGAGTAGTTTGAAAATAGTATGCGTTCATATTTAAAAAGTAAAAAGCTAACTATAGCTATTTCAGAACGTCATAGACCATATGCATATATGAGTCTTTGGCATTTTTGGCCTTTTCTAGAAATTCTTCTAATTCGATCCACTCATAGGATGAGTGCTCCCAGCTAATGACTACTTCTGGTCGATTCTTAAAAGTAATGCTGTAAAGGTGGTAAGTGTAACTAGCAGCATAGTCAGTGCCTTCATAGAGCTTAGTAGCCTGCTGCCAATTAGTTACAATGCCAGTCTCTTCTCTTATCTCGCGAGCTAAGGCCTGCAGCGGCTCTTCATCACCTTCGAGCGTGCCACCCGGTAAATCCGGATCGTTTGGATATTTAGGGTGGTTACTGCGTTTTAATATTAAGTGGCGGTTATTGTTATCTATTATTACAAGTTTGACGACGTGTTTCATCGGTGCCAATTATAGCAAAGCCAAGTGCCATCTAATCAATACGATAGAAGTTCGTGGCAATTAGTTTTTGTAGTGGCGACCACATTTGGTTAGCTTTCTTATGGGTTAATGAGTTTAGTTTAATGAGGTTTACGATCAGCATGGTTAAGCCAGTACATAGGAGTGCCTTCACGGCTCGCATCAAATAGTTGTGAGGAATGTCGATAGTTAGAATAAAACCTAGAGTGATCGAGAATAAAATAGCCGTAATGTGCCATTCGTTTGTAAATATCTTATTGCCCATCTGCATACTATAGTTAGTTCGATTCTGTTGATTTTTAACCAGGCTAGATATAACCGCCTGAATTTCATCCTTCTCATCTCCTTTATAGTCAACGCAATAAGTAATAAGCTCTTCGTAATCTTTCTCGCCACCGCTGATACTTTTATCTTTAATTTTGGATTGCATATAGGAGACTACCAATCCTTGTAAGTGGTTGCGCGTCTGAGCGGTTAACTTCTTTAAGCCTAGCACTAGATCAAATAGTGCAGTCGCTTCACTTCTAACTGTTTGATGTAAGGCGTCAATCCGAGCTTTTTGGGCGCCCAGTATTGGTGATATATAGAAGCCATAAAGGAAAGAGTTCACAGAGAATAATGCTAAAGACCCAGAATCAAACTTGTACTCTGGTAGGGTAAACGAAAGAATTAGAAAAACTAAGAAAAACAGCCAGAAGTAGGTGCTAAGTCTAACTTTTTTAAGTAAGAAGTCTTTCATTTTATATCTAGCAATAACAATCTAAGTGCCGATTACGTCTATCCCAAACTCAAAGTTATTTTTACAAAACCAGACATATTATTAAGATTTTAGCTTACTTATCATAAATGACCGGGATGTTGGGTATCAACTTTAGCAGTGCTTGACTGTGTTTGCGAACGTGCTTCCATGATAGGATTTACAGGATCAAAAGCTGGTCTACCGCCCCATCCGGAATCTTTAATATCTGCAGATATGGGACTATTTCCCGCTACTCCGTTTGGATTAGCGGGAATTTGAGGTGCTCGTACTGCGTATGTTGATGTTGGTGGAAATCCGCTATCCGAACGTTCTGCCTGCATAGCCTGAGATGGAGATATGCTTTGTGCGGGAGTTGTGCCTGCACCTGAACGGACCGAGTCAGAAACGTTGTTACCCATAAGATTACGTTCTTGGTTCAGCGTATTTATTTCAGTGTTAACTGCTGTTGCCGAAGGTACAGTGCCTGCACCTGAACGGACTGAGTCACTAGCCGAACCTGTCTGAGTAGTGAAACTATGATCAGGCGAGAGAGACCTAACTGGATCACTAGAGGCGCCATTACCAGTAGTGCGTCCCGCATGCATGGCCAGAATCTGGTCTTCCCTTTGGGCAGAAATTGTTGTCGAAGCATTCGTATTTGAATGATTTTCGTCTAGAATATGCTTTATTGCACCATTGATGTGACCTAGATCGGTGTATGTGTGGCCATTAATTGTTACGCTATCAATAGCCCCACTGCCACCACTTAGTCCATTTCCGTTGAATTTAATTCCTGCCGAATTGTCCGTTAACTTACTCAAAACTTGTGGATTGGATATATTCGTATGAAGTGTATCCATAGCATAATTCCATGGCAGGGTATTTTCGGCAGTAGGCTTTATGTCCACTGCGGCCGCGCTATGGCTAGTGGTATCGTTAAGATGAGAAGTAGCCGAACCTGTCTGAGTAGTGAAACTATGATCAGGCGAGAGAGGAGACCTAACTGGATCACTAAGAGCAATTGGTGCAATTACTTGCTTGTCTCTAGCGTTACCGACAAAGAATGGAGAGTGCCTAAGGGCGTCTTGTTCTGATGGCGATAAATTACCATTAGAAAAGCCATTTAGAATTTCAACTGGAGTACTTGGATTGGACGTAGGCGCTTGTCTTTTAAAAAGCGAACCAACTCTAGAAATTATGTTATTTTTATCCGCGTTTGAACTCATTATTTTGTTTCTCTACTTTTCTATTGATTATATGGTTTAAATTATATTTCTATTTTTAAGCAATAGCAATTTAATTTTACCCTTTGCTATAGAGGAAGGAATAATAAATGTTCATTTTTTAGCAAATCGGCTACAAATGGCTCAATAAGATTAACAAAGATATCATAGACTAAATAGCCGTTCTAAAGTCCGCCGTTACCGTTAAGTTCATAGAGGTATTTCTCGAGTCCGCCGAACTCGTTAACATCTTTTAACTTACTGTTACTTAGAACGAAAACCCTATCCATTAGACTTAATAGAGGTAGACGGTGAGTTACCAATAAAACTGTTTTTCCCTCAATCAACTTGCCGATGGACTTCTGAATGTAAATTTCCGATTGAGCATCAAGCGCGGAGGTCGGCTCATCGAGGCAGATTATCTGTGCGTTTTTAATTAAAGCACGCGCAATAGATATTCGTTGTTTTTGTCCACCACTTAAGCTGGATCCCCCTTCACCGACGATAGACTTACTTGCAAGCGGCAGCTTAGATACAAACTCATCGATGTTAGAGGCTTTTGCGGCCCATATTAATTCATCTGGCGCTATGTTCCGATCGATATCTCCATCCCGAATGTTATTCTCGATTGTGTCTGCGAAAAGTTGCGGAAATTGACTTACCCAAGCAATGTTTTTGCGTAGATCATGCAAGCTAATTGACTGGATATCTTTACCGTCCAGCAATATGCGTCCTGCAGTTGGTTCAAGATATAGATCGAGCAGTCTTAACAAAGTGCTCTTACCGGCCCCGCTTGGTCCAATTATGCCTATTTTCTCACCTGGCATAATTGTCATATTAACTTGATCTAGTATGACCTTGTCATTAAGAGCATAGGTGAGATTTTGAATATCAATTCTTCCTGTACTTTTGCCCATATGCACATTCTGCTGTTGGTATTCGATGTTCTCATGGTCCGTTAAAACTTCGTAAATTCGTCTGACATTTACTAGTTTTTGACGTCGAATAGTAACTTGCTCGGTTATATTTTGGATCGGTGCTATTAGGTAGCCCATATAGGTCATGAACAGTAGCAGGTCTCCTAGTGTAAATTTATGCTTGAGAGCTTCGCTGCCCCCCAAATAAATAACTAACGACGTTCCCAATATAACGATTAGTCCATTACTAAAATTGAAAAAGTCGCTCCATACAATTGCTTTTTTCGTTACGTCGTACGTATTCTGCCAAATCTCTTTTAGCCGATTAACTTGTCTTTCCTGAAGCGTAAAGGCTTGTACCGTTTCAGTGTTATCGATTGACTCCGTAATTAAAGAAGACATCTTACTCTGCAGGGTAACTAAAAGCTTGCCGAACTTCGACATAATGGGACCGAATTTTTTAACAGATAAAATCAGGAAAGGCACGACCGCTAAGGTAATCAACGCTAATGGCGGATTGATTCTGAGCATGATTATTAGCACGCCAAAGACAAGAATTACTGATTCAGTTATGACTGAAACTGAGTTAAGTGCCAGATCAGATAGGCTGGTTGTTACGTCATTTTGACGATAAATGTAATCACCCTTAGCAAGTCTGCCTTCGTGATATAGGGGTAGATGTAGAATGTGCCGAAAGGACTCTTCTTTAACGCTCTTATTTAACGAAAAACTGATTTTATTGAGTACGTAATCCTTTACTACACCAAAAACTGAACCAGTTAGGAAGATCAGCAGAGTCATTACTGAAATGATAATAATCAAGGTTGAAGTGCCGGTGTACGGCTTCATGAAACCGGGTGCCGGAATATTGCCAAAAACGGAATCAGCAAGAATTTTTAACGGCACCGGTCTAAGCAATGCTATGCCGTCAGCGACAACGTTAAACAAGGTCATAACGATGATGCCGGGAATAGCTTGGTGGTAGTACTTTTTCAACCAGTCTTTAAAAGCCGTGGTTTTGTGGTAGCGACCATTGTTGATTAACCAATGGTTGATTTCTTCTTGAATCATTTGCGTCGGCCAGCCGGCGCGCTCTAGACTGTAGGCAATATAATCAATAGGAATACCTTTAGATATTCCCTCGTCAATTGCAATTTGAATCTTATTCTCGAACACTTGATACTTATCATATAACAAAATGCTTATAGTTAAT
>DAIEFN010000004.1 GCA_027325485.1 Candidatus Saccharimonadota bacterium | reverse complement strand
CAAGCCTTCACGATAGAAAGCGATTCTCCCGGCTTCTATCGCACTGGCAAAACAGCCGCCAGCGTGAAGATGCACATTGGGGAATGGCGACTTCATATGCTGGAAATATGTAATGTTGCAAGAGTGTGGGCACTCCCGGAACTTACTAATAATTGTGTTATCCAGAACTTCCGGAAACTCTGTCTTTTCTGTCTCTTTCATATTTTACCTTTCTAGGTTACTTACATTAAGTTAGTGAATTCCACAAATCCAATGTCATCAACTTCTCTTTGGACCTGTCTAGCTGCTCTTTTTTCTTTGCAGCAACTTTCCTCTCTTTCTCCACTTTTTGTGTAAAGTGCAATACGCGATCCTTTCTAAGAATCTTTACGGCGGCTCGAAGTTCGTCATCGGTAAGCTTCTCACCTTTAAGTGCCTTTTCACGCAAACTGTATAAGCTCAATTCCATGCTATACTATCCTCGTCAGACGGGAGTTACTATTATCTCTCACACTTACATCCCTGTCAATCTACTTATTACAGGATATAAAGCTTCGTAGTAGGCCGAGACAGGGCAACGAAAAGACATTGGAATGCTTCTTTTCGGTTCCTATTCATAAGGATATTTCCACTGTCTGCGAACACTACTTTGTAAGTTGAACCCTGACTTCGGTGCGAAGTGATTGCATATGCGTGCTGCACATTATGAAAATCTTCCTGAAAATTCCAGTAAGTTTCCCATAGCTTATGATTGATCTTAGCAGATTCTGCCAGAGCTTTTACTTTTTGGTTGTAGATTTCCTCTGAATCTTGATGCAGGACAAGTAGGCTGACCGGCTCCTCCTCTTCATCTCCCGAGATTTCGCTAACTGTAAGCTCGTAGACTAGGATGTTGTTATACTTTGGATGCGGGATAACTGTATAACTATGAAGGATAACTTCAGTATCCGTGCTGAAGATAGTTTCATTGTTGATAATAACTGGACTTGTAAGTATCAACTTATCCCCAATGATAAACCTATTTTCCTTTGCCATATCCCCGAACAGGAAGGTACGGACGTATCCATTGTACTTTGCAACTGCCGCATTAGTCCAAGTTATAATTTTGGCGCTTTCTTCTGCCCTTTCCTTCAAAAATAGGCCTTGTTCTGCCGCATTATAGATAAGAGTATAAAATTCTTTGTCCTTAACCTTTAAAACTTCCTCACTATCCATAGTAAGCGCTTCGATTGAAGCTTCTTCCCCATACGGATCGCAAGTAAACCGCATCTGTGGAAGAAACTTGAAAACTTCCTCTCGCACCTGAAGATTAATTGATAGGATTTTTCCTTTATGTCGAACAACTTCATCTAAATTGCTTTTATAAATCTCCGGTATATCCAATTTCCAAACTGGACTTACTTCTTCCCCTACGGGAGGAAGCTGCGCATCGTCGCCAATGAATAGAATCTTGATATCAAATTTAAGCGAAGTTGTACTTATAACTTTTAGTAAGTTACTGTTAATCATACTGGCTTCGTCTACAATGATTAGCTTTACTTCGCTAAGATCAACCTGCCGTCCTTCCTTAATAACCTTAATTTCACCTTTCTTGTCCAATTTAAGGCCAAGAAGGCTGTAGATTGTCCGGGCTTCCCCGACCTTTGAGCTTAGCACTTTGGCTGCCTTGTTTGTGGGTGCAGTCCAGCGGGTCATCTTTTGCATGGAGGAGCTAAGACTCTCTGATACAAGTGACATCAATGTTGTCTTTCCAGTCCCCGGCTTACCAGTTAATAGGAAGAAGCGCTGACCAGCCCTTAACTGCCCCGGAGTCGGCGTAGCTATGAAATCTTTAATCTTTTCAAGTGCTGCTGCCTGATCGCTAGTTAGTTCCATTATTACTTTCCCTTTCATTTTCGTTAAGTTCAAAACTGCGGACTGTATTATCTACGCCCTTAAACCATTCCCGAATGGCTTCTTCCAGAAAGGAAGATATAGCCCCATAGGGAATACGTCCTTCAAGCTCACTATACAACATACTTTCAACTCTCTTGAAAAGAGCCTTATCAATTGAAGGGTGAATTTGCACTCTCTCATCAAGCTTCTTCGGTCGTGCCATGCTTTTTCCCTGCCTTCTCTGTTAGAAATTTTTTCCTTGCGCAGTCTAGGCAAGTTCCTTCAGAAGTTATTACAACTTCTTCGTGTGCTTCCTTTTCCACATTAACCGATGGATTTGATACTTTAGTATACGTAATGCCCTTTGTTACTGTTTTTAACTCTACTCTCTTTTCAAAAAATCCTTCAAATTGAGCTTTACTTTCACCTCCACAGATTGTGCACTTAAAGTTACTTCCAAGCAGCTTATACCCTACGAATTCAAACGTGGGGCGCGGGAAGTCAATTATGGGCAAAGAAGGATCAGTACGCTTCTTCTTTTTCTTTGATTTCCCTGCAAGTGAGACTTCTTCAATCTCGTCTAGAACTTCCTCTAACGATTTCATGCTTCATTACCTTTCTCAGTTCCGTTTGTCCCATCTGTCATATCCCATTCCGGTCTGAAGCCTAGAAAAGTTGGGTGACGTGGCTTATCTTTTGCTCCATAAGGCATATGTTTAATTTTAACTCTGCGTCCGGGAAGGAATGCGCTCTTTCGTGCGCACTCTTTTCGTTCTTCATCTGTAAAACCCGTACCCACAAATACCCTAGTTCCGTCACTTAATTCTACTTCAAGCGCCCCGATTCGTGTATAGTCAACTTCTAAGTTTTTACTCTCGGTAGAATGTGCTGTAAACCCAAGTTCATTTATGAAGGCCGGGTTATTGTTCCTTCGCAGAAAGGTATAGCCAACTACCTTACATTCCTCATCAACGAATGGCTTTAACTTTAAAAGTGCCCCTTCTCTAAGAGTTGAACGCCCGTGCTTATATGAAGACGCACCATTACGCCACATGGAACCTTCGTACCCATCCTTTAAAAACTTTTCAGAGAGATGAACGATTGTATTGATTGAAGTTTTAAAGACGTGGTAATGCGGGACTATGCATACCCCGGCGGACTTTAAAGCTTCTTGGTCCAAGTTCCTTAAAAGTGTAAGTCTCTCCCAAAAAGGGACCGTAAGTCTAAGATCAAATACATGGAAAGTGACAATATCTTGCGGAGAGGGGCCATCTGTTGCGTCAAAAGACATACAGTATGATACTGTCCTACGGTATACGTCCTTATCCGTCGGATTTCCCACAATAAGCTCCCCATCGAACCCTTCAAAGTCAAAACTTCCAAACTTATTCTGGACTTCATTATTGGGGATGAGCTTCCCACTGTTTGAAAACACCTGACCGTTTCTTACGTATGCCCGAATACCATCAAGTTTTGGACTTACCCAAAAACTCATGCCACTTTCAACATGGGATTCAATAGCTTCAACAGAGGCTATTGCCGCTTTCATAGGGCGCAAGTGCGCTACATCTTTTGGGATCATCGTAAGTTCCTTTCAACTTTCAATTGTTAGTAGCCGGAGTTAGGACTTGCCAAGGAGCTTTCCCTTGGCACATGAGTTTGAACATCTCGATTATACTATCTTCCATAGCAGGGTCTATCCAAGTTACAGATACCACCGCCCAATAAGCAGCATCTCCGGGATTGGCAGCCGCTACACAAGCTGCGACTCTTACAGCTTCAAATTTCTGTTCTTTAAGACTTTTTAAAGGACTATAAGATGATTTTGACCATGTGGCTTTTACAGCTTTTCTAGCTAAGAAAAATGCAGCCATCAGTTCCTCTTCAGTTGCGATTCCAAGGGCATAATTCTCTGCCACGTTTATAGCTTCTAGGCTCCGGGTGTCTTCTATCAAATCTTGAACCTGCCGAGCGCACCATACAGCGAATAAGCGCCAATCCCTGCTGTACTCTGGGGCGCTTTGCGCGCACCAAAGAGCATCATTAAGACCATTACTCTCAAGAATAGTCGTAAAAGGCAGCGGTTCGTCGTCCAGCTCTGTCTTTCCAAGGTAGGTTAGAAGTTTCTTCTTCTCTTCAAAGAAGGGTATTCCCAAGTTAAGTTTGTTCAATGTCGTATGCATCTCTTCCATGATCTCTTTTCCCTTACTGAACTAAATTAGGCCCCAAAAAAGGGCCACGGATATTCCGTGGCCACCTTACCTCTTTTAAGCTAGGTTACTCGCCGGCCAGGTCGCCAAAGTCCATAGATGCCAGAGACTTCGAAGCCTTTTCTGCACGCTTCGCGGCACGCTCCATTGCAAGACGAGCCAGAATCGGCGCAACTTCGGTAGTTGCGCAGATGTCCTTAATCTGCATGGGTGTAAGACGTTCAACCAGTGCTTCAGCTTTCTCCAAAGTCCAACCTTTAACCTCTGCAAAAGCTCGGGCCACGTCCGTAGACCGTTTGATTTTGACTTCGTCACCGGAACGGCTACGCTGTTCCCACTCTCCGGCTTTCATGCTCTCAATCAACTGCATCATGGATGCGCGGGCTTCGCTGATGCTTTTATTTTTATTGTATGCGGAAGTGAAACGATCACCCAACTTCTGGCTGATGCCGTGGGCAATCAGGTGCATGTGCAGGGCTGCGAAGTCTTGCGTACTCACGCTGATAGGCTCACCACGTGCAAAGCTGAAAACTACAGTAGCTTCGTCATCGCCAATGGTTGTCTTTTTCGACAAAGTTTTCTTAGACTCTTGAGGAACTGCATCTTTCATTTCAACTTGCTCTACTTCAACTTGCTCTACTTCAACTTGCTGCTCTACTTCAGCTTTCTGTTCTACTTCAACTTGCTCGTGATCATGATGGCGCTTTGGCATTTTCTTCTTCCTTGGTTAGGGTTAATTTACTATTCAGTAGTCGATAGGCCCCCCGACAGACCGAATAATCACGCTGATGCATCTAGTTAATCATCAACGAGTAACCATAATATCACCAGCTTGAACCATCTGCAATATACTTATTTTTAATTCCGGCTATTTTTTCCACTCGCTCAATTATTTCAATAAATTACTATTTAGTAATCTATAAAAATAACTATCCTTTCTCTCTTAACTTTCTTAAACTTTCTAAGTTTTTCTCTAAATTGCTAACCTTCATCTTTTTTGTCAATTTTCCGCCTTCTTCTATGTCAGCTTCCTCTTTAAGTATGCGCCCTAAATTCCTATTTCGTACCTTTTCCCCTAACTTTTCCCACTCTGTAGCCTTGCCACTTTCCTTATTCATTCTAAAAATCTCGTCCAGAGTTTCCCGGACCTCTTGACAACTTCCAAAACTGTCATCGAACGGCGTGAAAAGGACGTAAAATTGAGTTCTTAAGTAAGGAGTAGATGGGGTTGTTGTCTTCTCTTTTCCTCTTTCAATCCTACTCTTTATAGTTCTAATTCTCCAGCCATTAAGATGGAAGTAAGATGGCGGAAATGCACCTTTTCTATAGTGAACTTCTCTAAGATGCTTAAAATAGCTATTATACTTCTCTCGACCTTTAGAAGGCGGGAGATTCTCCGGGCTAAATCTTATCTTATAGCTTCTTGCTGCATAAGTAGTGAGATTGAAGAGGGATCTTTGGGCTTCCGACTGCACAATCTCTGGATTAGCCTGAAATTCCCGACTTCTAAGCGTCCCATGAGGCTTCCAATCCTTCTTAAGCTCTCTTTTTACCTCTCTTACAGTCTCTTTGATCTCATCTAAGTTATATAAACTGCCTTCTGGGGCATTGCGAACGCCATCCTTAAAAAAGACATAACTATCTTCCGTTATGCCGCTATTTAAATTTCCTTTATCCCATTCTCTTTCATTAACCTCTACTTTATCATCCGCATCCAGTCGAAGATTCATCCCATACTCATTAAGTATAGTTATTTTTATACTTTGTTCGACCCAAAGAGCTTCTTCAATGTACAATCGTCTGCTTAAGTAATTAAGTGCCCTATAAAAGCTAAGAAGGAAGCCATCTAGCTGCTTCTTATCCCCCATCCGCATGATAAAAGTACGCTCCGGGGCCGGTCGAAGCTCACTATTCAAGTAAGCTATAAGGTTGATGATAGGCTCAGGCGGGGAATAGTCCCACGGGAGTTCCACTTTATATCTAGCATACAAAGTGCTATGTAAGTAGTTATAGCGACTTGAAGCTAAGGTGGAACTGGCACCTTGATAGCCTCTTTTACGCGCTTTCGCACGAAGTTTAGCTCTAAAGTTCCTCTCTGAGGGCTTTATTTTCTTTATTCGCATACTCTAGCTTTCTATTCGCTGTCGCTGGCGTCTGTCGCTGGTGCCTGTCGCTGGTGCCTGTCGCCTGCCGGTTTGACAACCTATTGTAATTCAATGGGAATAAGATGTCAATAGCGGTTATTTTAATGAATTACTATTATGTAATTTATAAACATAACCATCAATAAGTAGGTTGCGCTATATCTAAGATGGAGATAAAATGGGCCTGTAATCGTTCGATGACATTATATATGTATGCATGTGGACATGTGGACATATGGGCATGTATATGTATGCCGGCGATTACTGTTACAACTACTGGTATTAGGGCATGATATGAACTTTGTTCTTTTTATTATAGTCGCCGTTCTCTGGTGGCTTTTCATTTTTCATCATTGACAATTGACATTTTTAAAGGAAGGAAAAAATTATGGAAGCTGTGGAAGCTGTGGAAGCTGTGGAAACTATGGAAGCTGTGGAAATTGCCGGACAAGAACAATTTGAAAAAGAGTTTGCACTCATGCAAAAAGCACATGCCGAACGCGAAGTTCAGATGAACAACACAATTTGCACCGTGCGGCAGCATATGCGGGCCTTTCTCTTCATTGGCGAGACACACTTTCCAAACGGACTTTGGAGTTTGTATACCAATGCGGTCTCCTTGGTGGTCTATGTGAACTCTTTCAGGGATGTTGAGGATATGCTGTCTGATTTTGAGGATCATTTTGGTAAGAATTTTACGTCTCAGGCGGCGCCTGCGCATCTTTATACATCCTACAATTTGCAAATTGGAGAAAGATTTGCATTGCAAATAGTGGTGTGTTTAAAAAGTGACAGCGCATGTTATAGCCGTATCGTCGAGCGGAAAGAAAAACTTGTTGTAGATGAAGTCTACGAATTCGTATGCCCCTGAAGTTTTATACATAGGCGGACGGTTGTCCGCCTTTCATCATGAAAGGAAAGTGCTATGAATGAGATTGTTAAAGTGCTCATGGAACGGGACGGCTTGACGCGGTATGAAGCTGAAAATGAAGTAAAAGCTTGTAGAGAAATGGTCTATGAGGACGGAGAAGACCCCGAAGATGTCCTTTATGAGGAACTTGGTCTAGAGGGAGATTACTTTTTTGACCTGCTGTACTGACTACATTGAAGACAAAATACAAAGTGCTATCCATATGGATAGCACCGTAGCAATTCCTAATAGCCAGAAAGTGGGGGGGGGGTTAGTGAGCGCTCACTCACATTGGTATTAGAGACAGCGCAGGTCATAGTAACCTGAATTTTGCGTATGCAAAATGTGTTGACAGGGGTACGATAACGGTATCCCAATTTCGGGATGCTACATGAGGAGCTAGACATGACATCTGCAACAGTCAAAACACGTGCCACTATTAACGGCAGCGTTGTATCCAGAGACTACGGCCCGTATGGGGCCGTAGCAGTAGATTATGATGCGCTCACGCCGGAGATTCAACGGAGGTTGGGTCTGTTTGGCCTAGGTGAAAAACTCGCCAACGCTACCGCTAAACAGGGTGTCAATATCCGCGAAAAATACGAACTGTGCCGTAGCATGGCGGCGGCCCTAGTCGCTGGTGAGTGGGGTCACCGTACGGTGGCGAAACGCGACCCGATTAGCCGTGTGACGGCAGCGGATTGGGCAGAACTGGCTCAATCCTACGGACACGATTACTACGGATGGAGCGTTGAGCAGCAGACAGCATTCGTGCTGCTACCTGCTGCCCGTCAGGCTGTGGTGCCCATAATCCTACAACGTGAGTTGCGCGATACTGCCACAGCCAGCGGCAATTCACTCGACGATTTGCTGGCGTCGTTCGCGCAGCATGATGATGATGAGGAGGAAATAGCATGAGGACTAGCCCCACATTACTGTTTTGGGCAGCATTCACGTTCACAATTGCCGTGATGGTGCTGCTATGACCACTATGACCACTATGACGCCGGTAGCACGTGCCGCTATCACGGCAGCACAAAACTATCGTTGCTGGGGCTGGTATGCATCCCGGAGATATGCCGAGAAACGTGGTGTGCCGCTGAAATTGTGGGTGCTGGCCTGCCAGCTAGAAACGGCCCGCCGATGGGAGATGGGCCTGCAATAGGATAATACAGCCCGCAATCCGCTAGGGCATGGCGCAACCATGCCCTATTTTGTCTGCCTTTTCGGATATTTCGACCTTATTATCCGTTATCCCGCTATCGCTGATCTAGACCATCTGCACGCTACCTGTCAACCGGCCAGTAATCTGACGACCGGCGCCAGCGCACCCCTAGGGTGACAGTGATATTCTGTGAGCTACGTTGATGTGGTAGTAGCCTGATCAGATTTAAGACGCGTAGTGATCGTTTTGAGCAGGATTAGGCGTATATGTTAGTGAGCACTAACCTAAGGTTGCCCGATCATCCAGCGCCATCCGCTGGGCATCCTCTAGCATACTGCACCATCGCTGTCAACGGTCAGCCAGCAATCGATCAGGTCAATCAGGTCAATCAGGTCAATCAGGCCATCCGTTAGTTAGTTAGTACTCACTCACAGTAGTTAGTACTCACTAATGAGCCTAGGCTGACAATAGGCTGACAATAGGCTGACAATAGGCTGACAGTAAGCTGACGGAGGGGGGAAATTAGCGGGAAATTTGAATGGATGCACGCCACCTTCGGAAATTTTTTAATTTTTCAAAGCTTTCAGCCACCTTATAGCCCAATTATTTTAATAAATTACCTTATAGTCCGATTATTTTAATAAATTACGGAATAGTAATTTATACAGATAACTCAATCTCTAAGAGTTAAGAAGGCTGACTACGGCTAAGGGGAAGAAGGGGAAGAAGGCTGACTACGGCTAAGGGGGGCAGAAATGGGCATATTATCCCGCCCACTCCACCCAATAATTTTAGCAGGAGATTTCTAAGATGTCAATAGCTAGTTATTTTAATAAATTACGAAAGAGTAATTTATACAGATAATTCAGCGGCCCCGGCTGGGGGGGGGGAGACTATACAGTATGTAGTATACAGCATATAGTAGTATATAAGCTAGTAACTGTAACTATAAGAGAGAAGAAGAGAGAAGAAGAGAGAAGAAGAGAGAAGAAGAGAGAAGAAGAGAGAAATATGAGAGAGCCTAACTATCTTAGACGCAAAAAGTCACTATATCTCCTTGGCCGGAAGCTCCCGCCACCATCCCTCTCCCTACTTAATCCCCGAGCTAAAGATAAGATAGCAGAGTTTGATGAGTCTTCCTCTTCTTTCTCCCTCTTTCTCAATCCTAACTACGTCATCCCCCTTACTGTCGACCCTTACTTCACAGAAGTCACTCCCTTTATCAAGTATGCTGGTAGCTTTTCTGCCCCCTTTCCAGAAAGCAGGGATTCGCTCTTCGGAATTGATCCCCAGACTTCCCCTTTCTCCATCTATAACTCTCACTTTAGAGCTTCCTTCCACTCTGAAAGTTTCGATAGCTCTGAGCATCCTCTTGATGATGCTGGCAGTCTAAGCTTCAAGACTCTCTTCCATATTGATAAGATCTTCCTTCCCACTCTCTATACTTACTATGTAAGTGAGGACATAACTGATGATCTTAACTTGACAGAGGAAGAACTGCGTGCGAGAGAGGCTACTAAGGCTAGGGAAATTGAAGGATTAAGAAGCGGACGGGATGTGAAAAGTAATGAATTGCCGTGGTTTCAGGTTAAGAGTATGCTAAGTCAGGTTGCTAGGGACACTTTCTATCAGCTTGATCTGCTATTTGAGCAGAAATTTGACAACTTAGAGACTAATGAGAAGAATATAGGTGTGACTTTACCTAGTCGGCAGCTTCTTGAATGTGGATTGCTCTATCCAAAGACTATTGTCACGCCTAACTTAAATATAAGGGGGCATAAGAGTGAGGATTACTACAGGGAGTTAGAGCTTAGAGAAGGGCATAGAAATGGTGTCCGCTATACCTTCCCGAAGGAGAAGAATGGGGAAGAAGATAGTGACGGCACCAGCACCAGTGCTAAAGAAAATGGAAAGGAAGAAAGGTATATGAATAGAGAAGAAGTAAAAGAGTATATAAGACAGCGGGAAAGTGTGCTTGATACCGTTCCACCACCATACTTATATGATGATATTATAGACTTGATTCTTAGTGTGCCTGATATAACACTTAGTGAGTTAAGTGGAGTCTTTAAGTATAGTGAGAAGTGGATTATGAGCCTTACGAATAGTGATAGCTTCCGTAATCGGCTGGCATATCGTAGAGACTTGCTACTTGGGGAAAGAGGCGACAGGATTAAAGAGAGCTTGAGCGAGAAGCTTGAAACTACAACTCTACTGGCTATTGATAAGGTAAATGAACTTCTAGCGAAAGAAGAAGAAGGAGGAGAAGGGGGAGAGAGCAAAGAAGCACAGAAACTGGACCTCTTTAATGTACTTAAACTTGTAAGCGACGTGCATAAAGCTAAACTTACCATTGAAGCAGAGAATAAGGATGTAAGGGATGGAAATCTTACTGAAAAGCGGAGAGTATCTCTTGATCTTACTGATATTATTGAGCCTGTTTTTAGCTTAAAGGGTAAGTAAGATGGCTATAAATACTGGGAAGGGGAAAGTTGATATTTATAAGAAACTTGGCCTCACGCCGCCAAAGGAAGGAAGCAGTGGGCGAGGGGCTAACGCAGAATTTGAAGATTGTCAACAGGGCAGAGTATTATGCTCACCGGAAAGCTTTGTGCATACCTGTCGAGAGCATCCAGAGTGGGGAGCGAAAGAGGTAAGTTCTTACTTCAACCAGACTAAACTTTGGTATTATAAGATGCTTGGACTTAGGAAAGTCCAGGAACTTCTCAGAGAAGAGCAGCTTAAAGATGAATGTGTGATGAATCCAGAGATTGTAAGCTCAGCTACAGAGCGCTTTACTTCCTTATTGTATACTTGTGTAGATGAACTTGAAGTGCAGGTGGTTAATGGGCAACTTGATCCCCTTATCCTTGTAGAAGTTGCTAGTCTTAGCACGAAAGTTCTCGCCCTTGGGGACAATATTAAAGAAGCTCAGGGAGTTTCCCTAGCTCCGAAGGCGGTAGAGCAGGAAACTGTTACAGATAAGTTGCTTCAGACACTTAAACAGAGAGGGGATGTGAGCTTAGAAGAGATTAATCGCTTCGGTGTCCGCGGACAGGATGCTATGGAGCTTAAAAGCACCTACGTAGGATCAGAGGAAGTAGATAGTGGCGATTAAAAGGGGAAGTGATGGCCCATCTAAGACTTTAAATCGGCAGATTGCTGGTGGAGATGGTGTGGGTGGGAGAGAAGAGAGTGAAGATAGTCAAGAGGGAATTTCTAGGGAGATGCTTAGACAGCGAAGAATCTCCAAACTTACCCCAGATGTAGTAGAAGCTTTCACTCTACGCTATCTTCATGCTCGGTATGATGATCCGAAGCCTATTCCACCTTTCCATAGAAGGGCATGGGCGCTGTATTGCACACCTTATAGTAGATGTGCCATCGCCGCACCACGCGGGCACGCAAAAAGTTCCTCTCTTACCTTTGCCTGGACACTAGCAAACTTGTGTTTTCGGGCGGAGAGCTATGTTATTCTGCTTGGAAGCAGTGAAGAACTAGCCATCGAGCAACTTGGGGATATGACTCTTGAACTTAGTGAAAATGAGGAATTGATAAGAGATTTCCAGATTGCTAAATTCGTAGTAATGGCAAAGACAGAGATCATTGTAGAGTTTCTTGATGGTGAACAGTTTAGAGTTCTTGCTAGGGGTGCCCAGCAGAAAATACGCGGACGGAAGTGGAGAGGTCGCAGACCTGGACTTATTGTCGCAGATGACCTTGAAGATGATGAACAAGTCGAAAAAGCAGAGAGAAGGCAGGCATTTAAGAAGTGGTTTTTCCGCGCTGTCATTCCTGCGCTTAGTCGGACAGGCCGTATCCGCTATCATGGGACAATTATTGCAAATAAGGATACCCTTCTGGCCAGAATTCTGCGAAATAAGACTTGGAATACGCTGTTCTTTAAAGCTCATAGGGGATTTAATGACTTCAGAGATATCTTATGGCCAGAGCAGTTCTCGGAAGAGACCTTAAGAAGTATAAGAGATGGATATGTAGCTGAAGGCGATGCCGCCGGGTACTCAAATGAGTATCTTAATAGCCCAATTAATGAAGGAACG
This sequence comes from Candidatus Saccharimonadota bacterium, assembly GCA_027325485.1. Lineage (GTDB taxonomy): Bacteria > Patescibacteriota > Saccharimonadia > Saccharimonadales > UBA4665 > JAJZWH01. The sequence continues at coordinate 32,887 of DAIEFN010000004.1, read as the reverse complement.
AGATTTCTGCGGCCAGATTGGTTCCTTCCCATGCAACCTGAAGATCATGGGAAGGATAAGAAATATATTCTTGGGGTAGATTTGGCTATTTCTAAGGCAGATACAGCTAACAGAACAGCTATGGTTGTTAATGGCAAGGATAAAGAGAATAAACTTTACTTTGTGGATGTGGACAAGGGGCGATGGGATACGGAAGAGATTTTTGAAAAGCTCTTTGAGATGGCGGAGAAATGGGATATTGAAGCTTTTGTGATTGAAGATGGGCACATTCTTAAAGCTATGCTTCCACTTCTTAGGAAAGAATTGATGAAAAGAAATCTTGCTATTCCAGTGCTACCAATTTCGAACCTTAAAGATAAAAAGGTAAAAGGGCGGAGCTATCAAAAGAAACTTAGGGCTGGGTTGTGTTCCTTTGACAAGGAAAGTAGCTGGTATGATGAGTTTGAAGGCGAGAATTTGGACTTTACAGGGGTTGGGGATAGTGTCTTAGACGATCAGTTTGATGCTGCGGCGATATGCGCTAGGGCATGGGATGTCTTACCAGAGTTGGAGGAGCTTGACTTCTTAGATGGTGATGATTATGATGAGTATCTACTTGAAATTAAAATGAGAAATAAAAAGGTTGCACTTGAGGGGCGGAGTAAGGTGACTGGGTACTGATATTTTAATAAATTACGAAATAGTAATTTATAAACATAACTAGGCAGGGTGCTTAACTATGAAATTAACCATAGCAGAAATGGCTTCCATGCCGAATATCCCTTTAAAAGGGGAAGAATTAGGCAGAATTGGTAAACTTGTACTGGACGGGGCAAGAGAAGATTTAGCTTCCCGAATGGAATGGGAAGATAGAACTGCCGATGCCTTCAAACTCGCATTACAAGTTCAAGAAACAAAAACAATCCCGTGGGATAATGCCAGTAATGTAAAGCTCCCACTTGTCACGATCAGCGCACTTCAATTTCTCAGCCGTATAAGTTTGATGACGAAGGGAAAGAAAATTGCAAAGTTTTCCTACATTGGAAAGGATGCGAAGGGAAAGAAAGGCCCAGTAGCCGCTAGGATTTCACAGCATATCAACTTTCAACTCTCCCACCAAATCCCCCGATGGCATACCTTCGACGAGCAGGCTAAGCTTAGTGCTGCCATTGTAGGCTGCGCTTTTAAGAAAACTTACTTTGATCCGACGAGCCGGACAATTAAAAGTGAGCATATCCCGGCCAAGGATCTTATCCTTAATTACTTTTCTAGGGATTTGGAAAGCAGCCCGCGGATAACTCATCGGATTTTCTACACTTACAATGAACTTGTAATGGGTAAGTTAAGAGGAATCTTTAATGAATTCTCTAGAGTGAATCTTGGGAGTGATGCTTCTACCGCAAACGCTACAGCACTATCGAGACTTGGTGGGGAGATTCAAGGCTTTACTTCCCAGGGCGCTCTTAGAACCTTTGATTTGGAAGATGGGTCTAGGGAAGGGTCAGGAGCAACAAATGATGGCCCTTTCGAAGTGTATGAGCAGCATTGCTGGCTTGATCTGGACGATGATGGGTTAAGTGAGCCATACTCTGTAACTGTACTTAAAGAAAGCGGTTGGGTACTTCGCATTACTGCAAGATATACAGACACCGGGGACGTGTATAGAACCTTTGATGCCCAGGAAGCTCAATATGAACAAGCCCTTATCCAAGCAAAGAATGGGGAAGAAGCTCTTGCCATTGCTACAGAGATTGAAAAGCTACACACTTCCCCCGACAACCATATTATTGGTTTCAATCCTCGCTCTCTCTTTACTCAGTACACTTTTATCCCAAGCCCGGATAATGGAATTTATGGTATCGGTCTTGGACACTTGCTTGGGCCACTGAACGAGAGCGCAAATTCCATTGTTAATCAACTTATTGATAATGGAACCCTTGGAAATACGGCTGGCGGCTTTATGGCTAGGGGATTGAAAATGAAGGGAGGTACACATAACTTTTCTCCCTTTGAATGGAAGCCTGTAGATACTGTCGGAACTACACTTAAAGATAGTATTCTTCCTTTGCCGGTGCGGGAGCCAAGTCAGACACTCTTTGCACTCTTGAAACTTATTATTGATTACTCTGAAAGGGTAAATGGCTCGACGGATATTATGTCAGGGATAAGCCCTGGACAGAATACCCCAGCAGAAACTTCTCGCATGACTGTTGAACAGGGAATGGTTATCTTCAGTGGTATCTATGCTAGAATGTATAGAGCGTTTGGAGAGGAGCTTAAGAAATTATATGAAGTTAATAAGCTCTTTCTTCCACTTACTGCAGGATATAATGAACTTGTTAGCGGTGAGGATGCACTGATAAGCCCAGAAGATTATAGGTATAGGGGGATACTAGAGCCTGCCGCCTCTCCAGAAGTTACTTCCACGCAACAGAAGCGAGAAAAGGCTAGTGTACTGATGCAACTTGTGCAGGGGAAGATGCCAGGACTTAATATTCAGGCTGTACTTCGTAGGTATTTGGAAGCTTGGGAGATTGAGGATATTGATGAAGTCTATCCAGACCCGAATGGCCCAAGAGCTATCCCGCCACAGAAGAATCCTGAAATTGAACTTCAAAAAGCACAACTTCAGCTTCAGAGTAAGGCGCAGGATCAGCAAATGCAACTTGGAATTGCGACACTTCAAAAGGAAATCAGGCTTAATGAGGCTAAGATTCTTGAACTTCAAGCAAAAGCTGCGAAAGAATTCAGCGATGCGAAGTCAAATGGGGATGAAGCAGCCCTTAAATTGCTGGAACTTCAGATCGCAGAAAGTCAACAGAGGGGCGAAGCTCTTTATAAGGGACTTGATCTTATGTTGAAAGCTGCACAGCAGGAATCTACAGCTTCTGTAGGTGGAAATATTTCAGATGCCAGTCAGGGAGGGTAAAAGGTAATGGAAGAAAATACAGTTGAAGAGTTTTCAAAAGAAGCTTGGAATCATTGGGCGCATCAGGAAGGGACTAAAATTTTCCTTAAACTACTTAAGGAGAATCTTCAAGAGTATGTAGATACTCTCGTGCATCAGCATGGGCGCTTAGATGAGCTTATTATCAAAGGCAGGGCGCAGGAAGTAGAAGAGTTAATTCATTTTATAGAGGACTTGAGATATGAGTAAGAATGTAGAAGGTTTCCGCACTAAAAAGGGATACAATGAGGGGAATAAGACTGGACTGCACGCTATTGGCACTATGGTTCTTCTACAACCTTTGCCTGTAGAGACAAAGACGGAGAGTGGTCTTCTGCTTGCACCTTCCGTAGCGATGAATGAACGAAATCGTGGAGTTATTTGTAAGGTTATTGAGATAGGTCCGGGATGCTGGACAGATCAAGAGCACGATTTCTGTGAAGTTGGTGATTGGGTTCTTGTTGGGACTTATGTAGGTAAGTTTCAAAAATCCTATATTGATGGAAAAGAGTATAGATTGGTGCGTGATTTGGATATTTTAACTTTTGTAGAGTTTCCACAAGAGATTTTAGACGAGTTAGAAAAAGGGATTGTAAGAAGTGAATTGCGCGACTACAATGCGGTTGTGGCATTTAATTAGTAGTGAGCAGGCTGTGGCCTAGAAAGGAAAGAAAATGGCAACAAATACGGAAGACAACAAGCAGATGGAATTGGATTTAGACTTTGAGGAAGAAGATACTGGCCTCGATAAAGGTAAAAATGGGGATGGGGATGGGGAAGGTGATCGGGATGAAGAAAGCGAACGTGCGATTGAAATGCTTGCACGTGCGCAAGGATGGGTTCCAAAGGAACGCTATAACAAAGATCCAGGAACTTGGGTAGATGCTGCAACTTTTGTAAAGCGTGGAGAAAGCATTGCTTCTGACCTTCGTGGGAAGATAGACGCCTTGCAATTGCAACTTGCGGAGCAGCAAAAGGCTGCACAGGATTTCGCTGCTTTTCAGAAAAAGCAATTTGAGGAAAAGAGCCAACTGTATGAAGCTCAGATTAAAGAGTTGAAGCGTGGGTACAGATCAGCACTTCGTGAAGGTGATGATGATGCGGCTGATTATATTGAAAGCCAAATTGAAGGTTTGCAAGCTGCTCAACAGGAAGCTATTTCGCAGAGTAAGGGAACTGCGCCGGCTGGGACGCCACAAGCAACGAGTGGTCAGCGCCCGCTTGGCACATTAGAAGCTACCGTACTCTCTGAATGGGAAGCTGACAATCAGTGGATTAAAGATCCTCAGATGCAGCAACTTGCCCAAGAGATGGGGATAATGATGCGGCAGAAAGGTGAAACTGCGGTACTGCGAGAATTTTTAGATAAGTTGACTTCAAATATGAAGGCTACTTTTCCAAAGAGGTTTAAGGCTATGGAAACTCCAAGGGGAGATTCTATGGGAAGCTCTGGTCGGGGAACTTCAAGTACGAAAACGGTCCGGCGTCAAGATCTGTCCAAAGAAGACCTTGCTCTGATGCAGAGGTTTATTCGCCAAGGATTGACGACTGAGGAAGAATTCCTTAAAAGTATGGCTCGATAATAGGTTGACAACTTAAACGAAAGGGTGAATCATGGTTGCTAGTGCAGAAAAAACAGAAGAAAAGAAAGAAATCCGGCGAACTGATGAAGCTAATGTAATGGGCTATAACCAGTTTAAGCTCTCAGTTCCTAAAGAAATTCCAGGGTACAAACTTAAATGGGTCAATGACCGAGAAGGCAACATTGACATGCATTTGTATAATGGATGGGACTTTGTAGAGCCAGAAGAAGTTGGCATGAATCATAGACAGTATAGAACTGTTGTCCAAGAAAGCACTCTTTCAGATAAAGTTAATCGTGTGGTTGGCAGGGAAAATGCAGAAGATGGAAAACCACTTCGTGCTTTCTTGATGAAAGTCCCTGTTGAAGTTTATTCTGGATTCTTGAAAGCGCAGGATAGTGTTGCTAAAGCCATGCGCGAAGGTACAGAAGAAAAGTATATGAAAGACAACAAGATGCACGCTTATAAGCCTACTCGGTTTTAAGCGTCTCCACTGACTAATTGAAAGGATTTCAAAATGGCTGTAAATGCTCCATATGGCCTTCGGCCTAAAAAGTATTTGAATGGCGCTAACTGGAATGGTAAGTTTAACACTTACTTTATCCCATCAAGTGATGTTTCGCAGTACAATATTGGTGACTTGGTTGGCGCAGCCGCAAATGCTGACGCTAATGGTATTCCGGCGATTCAAAAAGCTGCCGTTAATGGAGCTTATCGTGGAGTATGTATTGGCTTCCAAGTCAGTAATGTGCTGGAAAATATCGCTCTTGCAGCTACGCCATTGAACTACGCTCTCCAGCAAGTTCCTGCAACTAAGACTAATGGCTATTATGCTTTTGTGGTGGATGATCCTAATGTCCTCTTTAGCATTCAAGATGATGGCTTGACGGCTCTGACAGCCGTTGATGTTAACTTGAATGCGAATGTGACCGTGGCGAATCCTACTGCCCCAGCGCAGCTTTCGGCTACTGTTCTGACCACTTCAAGTGTCGCAACAACTGGCACACTGCCATTGAAGATTATGGGTCTGGTCCAAGAACCCGGAAATGTCTTTGGAACTTATGCTCACTGGATGGTTAAGATCAATAACCATGATCTGTCCAACGGTAGCACTGCTCCTTAATAACAGTATTAACACTTAATGAAAGGAAATTGAAATGGCCGGCCCACTTCAAAGTACCGCAAGTTTTCCACGTGCCCTTATGGAGGGTGTCAAGCTGTGGTGGGGAGACGCAGCTAAGGGCACACCGGAATACTGGACGGAAATGTATCAAAAGATTGACAGCGAACGGAACTACGAAGAGTATGTCCAAGAAATCACTCTTGGCCTTGCTCAGATGACTCCAGAAGGTGACAGTGTTACTTATGACTCTCCTCAACAAGGTTTCATGAGCCGTGTCCAAAACGTAGCTTGGACTCTCGGCATCATGGTAACTCATGCGGAGCTTAAGGACAACCTGTACCCACAGTTGACAGAGAAGCGAGTTCGGATGCTGCGTCGAGCCTTTGCAGAGACGAAGAACATTAATGCAGCTTCAGTGTATAACAATGCTTTTTCTAGTTCTTATACTGGCGCAGATGGCGTTAGCTTGCTGAATACGGCACATCCAAACTTCAGTGGCGGCACTTGGAGTAATACTTTCACTGTAGCTAGTGAGTTCTCGCAGTATGCCGTAGAAGATCTTCTGATCTTGCTGATGCTGTCTAAGAATGACCGTGGCTACATTGAACCCCTGCAACCAGAGAAGTTGATTGTCCATCCAAATAATTACTTCAATGCTGAAGTAGTTCTGAAAACGGCTAAAGTTGTTGGTAGCAATGCTAACGATATTAATCCGTTGAACGGTGGCATGATACGTAAGGGCTTCATGAGCAATCCTTATCTGGCCTCGACGGGTGCTTGGTTTGTTAAGACTAATGCAGAAGATGGCTTGCTGTGGCAGGAACGGGAAGCTCTGGAGTATTGGGAAGATAATGATACCGATACTCGGAACTTGAAGATTGCAGCCTATGAGCGTTATGCATTTGCTTGGGCGAATCCCCGTGGTCTGTTTGGCGTTAATGCGGCTTAATCTTAGGGGGTGGTTATTTTAATAAATTACGAAATAGTAATTTATACAGATAACCCCCTATACTCTTAAGGAGGAAGTATGTTTAAGTCGACTACGACTAATATGAATGGTGGAGTAACAAATGCGGCCAGCTTCCAGACTATGGGCTTTAGTGGTGTCCCTGATCCTACTTATGCTCATGTGGTGGAAGATGACTTCGATGCTTACATTACTAGTAAGTGGGTACTTAGCGGGACTGGTGCTGTAACTCCGACTGTAAGTAGTACAACGGATGGCGGGGCCATTACCCTTACAACTGGCGCAGTTGCCGCCGACAGCACTGTAATTCAAAGTGCTGGTGGTATGATTCTTAATCCAGCCGGTGGTAAAGCAGCTTTTTTCAAAGTTGCTGCAAGTATGGCCAGTGTGGGAACAACTGGCTTCTATGCTGGCTGGATTAATGAGGGCGCAGCGCTTAGTGCCCCCGTAAGTGGCATTTACTTTGAACTTGCAGTTGGCGGGGCTAATCTGCTAGTCCAGCAAGCAGTCGGTAGCACGGTTACGACTCTGATGACCTTGCCAAATCCCTTTACAAATAATGTGATGGTAGAACTTGGATTGGCCGTAGACAGTCTTGGCAATCTGGCCGCCTACGTCAATCCGACTACTGGAAAGAGTGGATATGCCCGCAATGCACCTTCGCCGCTTGGAGTTGCAACCGGTAATCCTTCTTTGGGATATGATGCCTTGGTAGCAGCCTCAAAGGTAACATACCCAGTCGGCGCACTTAGCCCGACAGTCGGAATTCTGACTGCAAGCGCAGCAGCCCAAACTGCACTTGTTGATTTTCTGGTTGCGGTGCGGGAGCGATAAGCTATGGCCAATTCCCTGACAACCAATATCTTGGTCGACGGGAGTAAGAACGCTGTTATCAACGTTTCAGGGTATCTTGATAGCAGCAATCTTGCTTATCAGTCGCTTATTCTTCCAAACAATCTTTTTGGCATTGACAGTAGTGGGGCTGCGAAAGCGGCAGCGCTTGCCATCCGCAAGATTCAGTACAATGTGCAAGATGTAAACATTGTCATCCTCTCTTGGGACGGCACTACTCCGGTCTATGTAGATACTTACACTGGGCGGGGAAAGTATGAAGCTGAAAACTACGGCCTATTTGTACCGCCAGCAAGTTTGACAACAAGTAATGGCTTGAATGGTGGGATTGGAATTTCAACACTTGGATGGACCACTGGCGCAATTCTAACCTTTAGTCTGACACTGGAACTTGCTAAGTTAGGAGCCTTCTGATGTCTGTTAGCGGAACTACAACCTTCACAATGGCCGCTTCCGATATAGTCTGGGCGGCTCTTAGGCTTATTGGTGCATACAGTTCACAAGATACAATACCAGTCAGTGATACAACGAACTGTATGCAGGCATTAAACATTGTGGCTAAGAAATTAGCTTTAGAAGGGTTGCCACTTTGGTGTGTGCAAACTGTAACTTTCCCTGTAGTGGTAGGGCAAGCACAGTACAACTTAAGTACACTTAGTGGGACAACCCTTCCTCTTAGGGTTTTAGACTGCTATACAGTTAATATAAATTCCAATAGTCAAGTCCGGCTCACTCCCATGAGCCGATATGACTTTGACAGGCTGGGAAATCCTACAAGTTCTGGCTCGTTGAATATGTATTTCTACGATCCACAGCTTAGTGGGGGTATCCTTACTGTCTACGACGTGCCAGCAGAAGCTATTTGGAACTTAAAAGTAAATATCCAGCGGCAAGTTTATGATTTCAACCTTGCAACTGATGCGCCAGACTTTCCACAAGAGTTCTTTCAGATGCTCAAGTGGGGTCTTGCGGATGAGATAGCCTTAGAATATCTAACCCCACCAGACATGAGAAGGGAAATAAGCCAGAAATTTTTATTGTATAAAGAGGAAGCTTTTGCAGCAAATAGAGAAGAAGCTTCCATTTTCTTTGCACCTTCCAAATATAAGAGTAGTTAATTATGGGATTCTATATGACAAAAGCAGATAGCAGTATGCGAGAACTTGGGATAGAAGCTAGAGAGGAATATAAGATTTACTGTGAAAGTTTGGGCCTGAACCCGAAAGTTGAAGAACTGTGCTGGAAAGGTGTAGACTTCTTTAAAGAAGGTCTAGAAGACTTTTCTGTTACTTTTTCCAGTATTGAAGGAAAAGGACTGTTTACACTTCGGTCATACCTTCGAGGTGAGAAGGTTGCTGTAGCCTTCCGAGAAGAAAGTTTAAATAGCATCTTTAAGTATATAAACCATAGTACAAAGTATGCTAATGTAGTGCTGCATAAGATTTTTGGGGCCGATGTGGTGAATCTTATTGCAGTTCGTCCTATAGATAGTGGAGAAGAGATTCTTATTGATTATTCTTGCTTGTTGTTGGAAGGAGAATAAGATGCTTGATTTTTATATTATCGGACAACCAAGATCAGGCACAACGTGGCTAGCCAATCTCTTTACAGATGATAAGAACCTCTGCTACCATGATTCACTATCTCAACTTCCTTTTAAACAGTTTAATACTTTGAAAAAGGAAGGATTTAAGGTTGGGACGGCAGAGACTGGAGCTTTTCCCTATCTTCAAGAGATTAACGATAGCTCTGCGCCTAAACTTATTATCCACCGATCGGAAGAAGAAATTAAAGCTTCACTTGGAGAAGATTTGAAATTGCCGGAAGTGGATTTAAACCGTTTTCAGGGTGTCCATGTAATCTTTGAGGACATTTTTGATGTTAGAAAGATGAGAATAGTTTATAAGTACCTTGTTAAGAGGGAGCTAAATGAAGACCGCTTTAATCTCCTAGTTAACTGTCAAGTTAATCCAAAATTGGATAGAATTAAACTATCCAAAAGCGCCCTTCACAGCTATATTGAGAGGCTTCGAAAGGGAATTGCTTCCATTTAATGGATTGAAAAGTAAGGAGTTTCTATGTTTGGCTTTCTTGAACCTTTAGCAGCCCCTTTAATTGGTGGGGTTGTAAATAGTATCTTCGGGGGTAATAGTAGTAGCCCAGCCGCTTCTGGTGGGGCAGTAACAAGCAATCCAATTGGCGGCAATTCGCAGGGTGCTAACATCGCTGACCCCTTTAATAGTCAGTGGGCGCAGTACCAGCCAATGCTTCAACAACTCATGACTCAAGGAATTGGCGCTGGTAATGCCGGGTATGACTTTGCACTTCAGCAAGGAATTGGCGCGGTAGATGCAAGTGCAGCAGCGCATGGAACCTTTGGAAGTGGTGGAGAGGCAGCGGCACTTACAAAGTATGGGCAAGGGATGGCTTCGCAACAGTTCCAAAACCAGTTCAACGATTTAGCCCTGCTTAGTGGTGTGAATAGTAGTCAAACTGGTACGGCGGGGCAGATCTTTGCCGGGCAGCAAGGGGCGAATAATCAAGCAGTTGGTCAGGTTGTTGGGGCAGGTGCAAATGCTTTGCAGGGACTACTCACTGGAAATTCTTCGTCAGGCGCTATTCCCGGAACTTCTAATGATGTAATGGATTCTATAGGAATGGCAGCAAGCGGACAAACAATTCCAATGGGGACGACGAGTTTGCCGCTTGGTACTACCGCTTATAACCCTGTAAGTTCTTCTTCTAATATGTTCAGTTTTAATGATCCGAACCTTTTGGGCAACAATCTGTTTAACTTTTCTAACTAGTTATTAAGGAGTTAAAGTGTTTAACTCTATGCTAGATTTGTATTCACCTAAGGGAAGCTTTCCTGCCTCTGGTAATGGGCTGTTGAATAGTCTTTGGCCTAGCCAGCAAAACCAAGTACAACAAAGCCCAGTACAGCCAAGCAACCCTCAGAACTCTATGCAAGTGCCTACGCAAGCTGTTCCACAATCGCCACTTCAACCTTTGCTGTGGACAAGTGCGCCAATGCAACAGACTTTTCAAGGTGCTTCGCAACCTACTTCTAGTACCTTAGCGCCAAGTTCGACTCCTGTCAGTACGCCACCACAAGCTTTTCAATCGCAAGTGCAGGGCGCACCCATGCCTTGGACTAGCGCGCCGACTGTCACTCCTCGCACTTTAACACCGTGGCCAGCAGGTTTAATCATGCCGGGCCTGTCTGTATAAGGAATAATTTTATGTCTCTTTTAGGCGGTTTACTTATAGGGGCTGGCCAAGGTATTCAAGGCGAGCAAGCTTATAATATGAATGAAGCCGCTGTGCAGGGTGCGCAGCAGCAAGTAATTACACAGAAGTTGCAAAATCAATCCCTTCAACAGGATATACAAGATCAGCAACTTCTAAGACAAAGTCTTGGGCAGCTTCAGGCAGGGACGGCAAATTTCCAAGACCTTCAAAAGATGGAACAGAAAGCTGTCGCTCTTGGACAGTATAAAGTTGCAGATAGCCTGTCGCATCTAATGTCAGAACAGCAGCAAGATAATCTTTTAAATCTTAAAGAAAATGCACTGAAGAAAGCTGCCCTTGCTAATGCTGTAAGTGAAAATGCTACGGATTTCCTTGCCAATCCGACGGATGGGGCAAGGAATGCGCTTGTCAAGTCTTATCTTGCAAATGGTGGCGATCCAAAAGCTCTACCAAAGTCTCCAACGGATTTTATTCCTTGGGCACGAAGCCTACAACTTACTGGCATGTCGCCAGATAAGAAGGCCACAGTTATGGCGCAGATGGCGGCACTTCAGAACCGCCAGACGAAGGAAGAAGAACTGTCAAAATACCGGCAAATTGAACTTGCTTTGCGTACGCTGGATACGGCTGTTAGACAGGCCGGAATCTATGCCAGAGAGCAAGCAAATAAGGCTAAAGGGAATAAAATTGCTAAAATGGGCGATCTCTCTTATGCATCCTCTTCCCCGGAGAGTATTTCTGCCCTTCAAGCTGCCGTACAGAAGCACATAAAAAATCCTTCAGCCCCGACGGATATTAATCCTGTAACAGGACAACCTTACCCTGCTTCACACTTGGAATGGCTAAGTAAAAATACAGAAGCTAATGCAGCACTTAATTATGGTGGAGTAGCGCCAGTGGGTATTATGCTTACCCCAGCGCAGCTTACGCAGCAACAAATTCTTGGGGATGCTGCGCAGGGTTTGCTTGGTATTAAGGCTGTCCTTGGACAGCAAACTGGTACGGTCGCTAGTGTTCTTAACCAGACTAACGGCCATACTGTAACTGAACAACTTACTAAAATGATCAACAGCGGCACCGCTTCTCAAAGTGCACAAATCACAGACGTTGTTACAAAGAGTTTGGGCCTTGATATAAGTAAGATTGCAACACTGCTTGGTGGCCGTGGCGCGAATCAGGTGACAATTAATGAATTTCAAGATATTGCTACGCCGAAGAAGGGCGATACAAATATGACAGTCCTTCTTAAAATGGCGTATGTCGGAGATATTATAAGATCGCGGATTAATCAAACCGTATCGACCGCAAATGAGCAAGAAACTATGATGGCTGAACAGCAACTTAAAGAGTTGGAAGGGCTTCCTACTTCGGAAGAAATTCTACGGGTAGCTGCGTCGGACCATAAAGATTCTAACTCATACATGTCACTGTATAAGAGGTTAAAAGCTGCCACTGGGAAACTTACAAGTGGGGCTAGTGGAAGTATCCAATTCGGAACTCCGGGAGAATAAGATGCCATTTGATGTAACCTTTACAGTAAATGGGAAACCTACTAAAGCTTCAAATATCCCGGATACCTTCACACCACAGCAGTTCGTAGATGCTGCTTCAAAGAACTATGGAGGAGCAGTGATCAGCGGGCTTCAGAAGGACGGCAAACCTTGGGAAGAAGGCAAAAGTAGTGCACAAGATGACACGAATCTAGTAAAAGAAGCAGAAAAGGGAGGCTTAAATGGCAACCTTACTGCGGGAAGTGATACTGCGGCGGTTACTGGCGGCATTGCGGGCTTTGTAACCCCAGAACTTTTGACAATGGGCGGGAATGTGCTTACTAAAATTCCCGTTCCAGAAGTTAGGGCCGCGGGAATGGGGCTGGAAGCTGCCGGGCTTGTTATGCAGAGTTCTGCAAAGCTAAGAACTGTAGCAACTTTAGAAGGTGTTATGGATGGGTTAGCTTCTAATGCTGCAGGAAACTTTGGAGCGCAGTATAGCAAGACTGATGAAGAACTTGGTCTGATTCTAGGTCCGACAGCCGTGTCTACCGTTGCAAAGGGTGTAACAATTGCCGTGAAGGGAATGAAGAATCTTGGTGCTATGTTCTTCAAAGATGCTGTAGGGGCCAGATCGCAGAATCTCTTGGAAAAAGAGTTGCGCGGTGGCTTACTGAAACTTGGCGGCGGTTCCGATATGGGGACGGCAGAAGCTAATGGAGCTATGGTAGCTTTTGCTGACCGCCAGTATAAAAAAGCCATGAACAGGTTTACAGATGAGCAAAAAGTTTTTGTGGATAGGGCTAAGAAATCCGGGATGATGAGCGATGCGCAGATTCATGAACACCTTCGGCAGATGCGAGAAAAGCAAAATGCCTATGCGCAGGCGTATAGAGATCAAGTTGTAAATAAACTTGAACAGCATATGGGAATGAGGTTTGATCAAGTCCAAAGCTTAAGTAGACTTCAAAATAAATCACATGTTGTAGCTTTTGGTAAACCTTATACAGTAGATCAAGTTGGGGGAGTTTACAGGGAAGCAGTTAAGGCTCGGATGGCGGAAATGGAGGTAGCTGCTAAAGCACAGTATGGTGCTGTTAATAAGGCAGCAGAGCAGAAAGCGGCAAAACTTTCTGCAACTTCCCCTTTGATACTTGATCCCAATCTGTCCAAGTTAGTAGCTTCCATAAAGAAAAAGCAAAAAAGCTTGGCAGCTTCAGACCCGGCCAATGCCTCTCTTGAACATATAAAGTCTAGGCTCAGCGATCCGACTTTAACCTATCAATCCCTTGATAACCTGCGGCGGGAACTTGGGCAGAGTTTTGAAAGAACGCCGGAAGCCTTCAAAGCTATAGGAGATAAGCAAAAACAGGGACTTTATGGGCAAATAAGTTCAGCCCAGAAGGCCTACGTTGGGATGAAAAAGGAACTTGGAGCAGCTAATAGAACTTACTCTAAGTATAAAGCCATGACAAAGAATATCGAAGGCATGTCAGGCCTTGGAAAGGTTGCCGCGGGTGTAGAAGGTCAAGGTGCTGACAGCGCGGCAGCCTCTATTAAAGCTCTTTTTCGTTCCAAAGAAACTATGAACCATGCTGCAACTTTTCTCCCAAAGGCTACTATTAGTAGTCTTGCAATGGGGTATACCGGTGCAAGTGTAAAAGAGATGGATAGTGCCGGGATGAAACTTTGGAGACAGAAGAATATTTCATGGCTTAGAGAGCAGCCAAAGGCACTAGATACCCTTAATAAGTACATTAAAATGTCGGAGGAAAATGAAAGCGCTGTCACAGGGGAGGTAGCAAAACTTAATGCTTCTGATCAAGCTCTCCATGACAGTATGCTGCACTTGGAGAAATTGACTAAAACTCAGTCTCCGAATGATGCTTTTAGATTCCTCGCCGGAAGGGAAACGTCTTCTAAAGATGTTGCATATTTCTTGAGTGAGACATATAAAGCTACGGGTAGCACACCAGAAGCAAAAAAAGCTCTGATGAGAATTATCTTTACCGGATTGGATGATCGCGGCTCCAATTTTAGGGATTTAAAGTCTACATGGAATACAATGAGAGTGGCGATGGAAAGAGGTAATGTCTTTAGTGATAAAGATATGAAAACTATGGATACAATCCTTCACAGACTGTTTGCAGTCAGAGAGTATCAAGGCTTGAGTTTCGCACAGCATCTTGTTAAGGATGTTCCAGCTGGCTTTGTCGCAGGAAACGCAGGTGTAGCTGTGGATGCCGTAAATAATTACCGGAAGAAGAAACAAGGGAATAATCAATGAACATACTTCTTATTGATGACACAGCGTGCTTTATAGACTTTGCACTTCGTGCTGCTTATGATGGGCATAAGGTTAAAGTCTATATGGGTAAGGCAAAGGATGGAAGTAGAAATACTGTCGGAGATGGCTTAGTTGAGAAGGTCAATACATGGGAAGCATGGATGCGATGGGCTGATCTTATTCTAATAAGCGATAATGTTCGAAATCATCGGTTTACACGGTACTTTAAAGAGGGCTACCCTATTTTCTCTTCGAATTTGGAAGGGGCTAAGTGGGAACTGGAACGGGGAGTTGGGCAGGAGTTATTTAAAGCGAATGGGATTGAGATCGCCAATTCTACAGTCTTCTCTGATTATGATAAAGCTATAGCCTTTGTAAAGAGCACAAAGAAACGGTATGTAAGTAAGCCTACGGGAGATGCTGATAAAGCTCTCAGCTACGTGAGTAAAAGCTGGGAGGATATGGTTTATATGCTTGGAAGGTGGAAGAAGGATGGTAAACTTAAGTCTCCGTTCCTGCTTCAAGAGTTTGTTCCGGGCGTGGAGATGGCAGTTGGAACTTGGGTAGGAAGAAACGGTTTCTCAAGTTGGGTCTTGGAAAATTTTGAATTCAAGAAACTTATGCCGGGAGATTGGGGAGTTAATACGGGGGAAATGGGGACAGTTATGCGATATGTCCCCTTTGAGAAGTCACTTCTTGGACAAAAAGTGCTACTTCCATTGATGGCAGAAGCTATTAGGGTGGGGTATACAGGGTATCTTGACGTGGCTGTAATTGTTAAGGACTCTGACGGGGGGCCAATGCCCCTTGAGGTTACCAGCCGCTTTGGATGGCCCCTGTTCAATATCCAGCAGGTTCTTCACCATAATACGGCAGAGTGGATGCTTGATAGTTTAAAAGGGGAAGATACCTTCTATCCAAAGGGGGGTGGGGATTTAACTGCTGCTGGCTTTATTATGGCCATTCCACCATTCCCATACAGTGGCTTTAGTCAGGAATCTGTAAGTGGATACCCGATATGGGGGACAGAGAAGGTTGGGAGAAACTTCCATCCAGCAGAAGTTAAGTTGGAGAACGGCCAAATAGTTACAGCGGGAACTTATGTTTGTATAGTATCCGGGACGGATTTTACTGTTGAAGGCGCCGTTGATAAAGCTTATAAAAATGTCAAGAAACTTATCATCCCAAACTCCCCGATTGTGCGGCAGGATATTGGAAGGAAGTTAGAGCAGCAGCTACCAGAACTTCAAAAACGCGGGTATGCTACAGATTGGAAGTATAAATGATAGTTATTTTAATAAATTACGAAATAGTAATTTATAAAGATAACCCTATTGGAGGCTTAAATGGGCGCAGATAACTATTACAAAGATGGTGGATGGAATGTCTATTGTGACTTCTGTGGACGGAAGAGGAAAAACAGCGACGTAGAAAAGACTTGGAATGGATTCTATGCTTGTAAGCATCATAAAGAAAAACGGAATCCCCAAGACTTCCAAGTTAGCGCTACTGACAATCAAACTGTTCCCTTTAGCCGCCCAAATAATGTTCCAAGTCCCGGCCCTGCGACAACTTATACTCTGTATGGTTGGGGTAATGAGCAGAACTAATACTTCTAAGGATTATAATGGCACAAACTTCTCAAGTCATGCTTAGTTTAAATCCTAATATTGGGACTAGAGATGGAACTTTATCTGCTGATTCACTTAAGCTTAATATAAGCGGAGGAAAGAAGAGAGCAGGGACAACGCAGTATGGCGCTTATAATCTGATAGGTATCCCACAAGGGCAACTTGGAAATGGGTTTGAAATTTCCAGCGGTGTAGTCTTTAATACTGTTACACAGCAACAAACTCCACAGAACTATGGACAAGTAGTTCCAGTAACAGCGCCTTTTGGAACTACCCCTGTGGGCGGGGGTGAGGCTCCATTCGTACTTAGTGTCTGCGGTGGAAGTGTCTTTCTGGCCTTTTTTGGTATGACACAAGTACTTAGCTACGTAAACACAAACGGGGCTGTAACCCTGGGGCAAAACGTAACCCTTTCAATTCCTCTTATCAACCCCAATTTTCCAAACTATACTGCCGGTCTTCAAAATACCGTGATAATGGCTTCAAGTTCAAGTTCCGGTGGTGCGCAGCTTTGGACAGTTGCCCCAACCACTGGAACTATGACTTTTGTAAGCAACTACTCTCCAACTATAAATGGGCTATCTAAATCCATTTACTACGGAATAGTAGCCCATCCAATTTATCCCTTTTTTGTGGCTTTATATCTTCCCTCACTTAGCTCCACTGGAATACCTTTAGTAGTATTCTCTTATACTGCCACAGGTATAGCTTCTTCTCCTAAATGGAATGTTTCCTACCTTGGCGCTGGAACATCCCCGTCAGTTCTTTATTCCTGCTTTACTCCAAGTGGGAAATACTTTTTGATTTTCTACAGTCTTTCCTCTAATACCCAACTTGGAGTTGGAGTGTATGAAACAGACTCTGTAGGGAATCTAACTTACATAAATAGTTATACTTTTTCAGGCTCAAGTTCGGGTTGGTATAGCCAGCCAAGTTGGGACCCTACAGGTACTTATCTTGTGTTCGCGGCGGGGCTTAATGTTTACCTCTACACTGTATCGGATTCTGGCGTAGTAAACTTTTATAATTTGCCTATCCCGTCAAATTCTTACAATGCTTCTTTTAACAATTGCGCTTTTTATGGCTCTCTTCTGCTACTTATTGGTCTTGGAGGGAGCGATCAAGTTGTGGGTGTGGCTACTATTACCCCTTCTGGAATTACTTTCCTGACGGGGTATCCCCAATTGTTTACTTACAATCTTTCAGGATCAAGTATATTAAATTTGGCTTCTTTAGGGGTTGGGCAGGGAGGCTTTTTCGTAGAAGCTTATGATTCAGTCTCTTCTACTTCCTACGGGGTTGCCACCTCTGGGTATCTTGACAGTGGTATCTCTGCTACGGCTATTGGAGTAACTAACCCGCAGTTCGATATTTTAACTTGCAATGCCAATGGTGTGGCCCTTCTTAAAAGCTCCACGCAAATGTGGGAATTTAATGTTAATTCTAATACCCTTACACAAATTACCAACGGGTATCCAAGCAATCCAACAGTTCCCGGAATTGCCCAGCTTGACGAGACGGTTTACATTATGGATACTTCTGCAAATATATGGGGAAGTAATCTTAATGATCCGACAACGTGGACAGCACTTAATTTTATAAATGCTTACGCTATAAATGATACTCCGGTAGCCCTTGGAAGGTATCTTAACTATATCGTAGCATTTAAGAGTTCTTCAATAGAATTCTTTTACGACGCTGGCAATCCTCCGCCCGGAAGTCCTCTGCTTCCCTACCAGCCAGCTTTTTCGAACATTGGCTGTATGGCTCCTTACAGTGTGCAGAATGTGGGGCAGGGTTTACTTTTTGTTGGGCAGCAAGGGGAACTTTCCTGCGGAACAGGACTTGGTGTGTTTATGATTAGTAATCTTCAAGTTCAGAAAGTCTCCACACCTGAAGTTGATTTAGTGCTTGGAAGAAGCTCGCTGACTAGTGTGTATTCTGGCACCTTTTACTCTCAGGGAGTATATACCTACTTTTTAACCTTAGCAGACCTCGGAGTTACTCTTGCATATGAAATAGGAAGCCAGGAATGGGGTCTACTTTCCACCCTTACACCAAACGCATTAACTACTTGCACTCTCAGTGTGACAGCTTCTTACCCCAATCAACTTAGCCAAGTAACTGCCACCTATCCAAGTGGTGGGTATACTGTCAATGATGGGGAAGCAGTAGTTATATCGAACTGTTCCACTTCTTCTGTAAACGGGCAGTTTGATGTCTCTTATATATCTTCGACTTCATTCTCTTTCCTCGTTAATGCCCAGCTTCCTCTCGGGCCTCTAAGTGCAGTCAGTGGGTCTATTGATCTTCAAACCTTCACTCAGGGGATTTTTAACGCGGCTAATGCGCTTAGTCAAGGTGGCTTTCAGACCCTGCAAGGACTGACTGACGGTAAGTTATATAATATTGCCAACAGCTTCACTAATGATAATGGCGCCCCGATTGAAGTTCAAGTTATCACGTCTCCTCTTTTTACTCCGGGGACGAATTCAAGGGTTCGAGTAGGCGCTGTTCAATTTATAGGTGATAAGGTAGCCAACCAAAACTTAATGCTTAGGTATACGGATAATGACTTTCAATCTTTCAGCACCTATCAATATCTCCCCATTAGCGGTAATAATAGCCGCCTAGTGCGACAAGGGTCTACAAATAGAAGAAGTTATCAACTTCGTTATCACGGTAACACCCCTCTTCGCTTGAATAGCTTATTGATAGACTCCCCTGAAAGGAAATATTGATGACGCTTCCAAGTTTACCACCGCCACCATCTGCAAGGGATATGACGTCGCCCTTGTGGCAAAGGTGGTTTCATGCGCTTTCTCTTCAAGTAACAGCAGCTGGGCAGCTTCTCTGGAATCAGCTTATTCTTCCGACAGAGAGCACTTCAAGTGCTGTCTTAATAAGTCCTTACACGGCTGGTGGCGGTCAGGCAGCCTTCCGGCCACTCGTCCATAATGACTTACCTTCTGGAATCCCACTCAACCTTTTAGAGTATGGGCAGAATATTAATGCACTTGGAACTTCAGGCCAAGTTATTGGGGTTGACCCCACAGGAACTTACTTAACTTTTGTCGATGGTGCGAATATGGCTCTTGCTATTCAGGTTGTTCAAGCTTCTCCTACTGTCCTATACAAAGGAACAGCAGCGCCGGGATCAGCTCTTAGTGCCGCGGTGTGGAGCATCCAGCAAATTACACTTGACACTCCGGCTGTAGGGGATGTAAGTATTCTATGGGCAAACGGAAACTCGAACCCGGTTAATATCTGGAACAACTACGCTTCCCTTACCTATTCTTAATCATAGGAATCAGTATGACAATCATTGCAGCTATAGCTTCTGGTAATGCAAGCTCGACAGCAACTTGGGGTGGCGGCGTAATTCCCGTATCCGGGGATAGGGTACTTATCCCGGCAGGCGTGAATGTCACACTCGATGCTGCTTATACTTGGGGCGACGACTCAACAGGTACAGTAGTAAGTCCAACAATAACTTCCTTTCAAGGTACAATTAGCGGCTCCGTTCTAACTGTAACTTCTATTACAAGTGGCTCTCCATTAGGGCCTGCTCAGGCTATTGCTGGTACAAGTGTCACAGCAGGGACAACTATAACCAGCTTTGGGACTGGTACTGGTGGAACTGGAACTTATAATTTGAGTAAAAGCTCCACAGTTTCTACAGCAGAAGCTATGACTTCCACTTACTCTACAACGCATTCTGTAGAGATTTGGGGGACTTTAACTGCAAGCACTACAGCTAGTTCCAGTCTTACCGGGTATGGTAATATTTATGTAGGGGTAGGGGGCTTGGTAAGTGCCGGAAGTTCCTCGACTCCATTGCCAACTGGTATTACCTTCTCAATACTTCCAGGCGATTCTGCGACACTTGCAGCAGGTAAGTACGGCTTGTACGTGGATAATGGAGCTTCTTTTCAAGTTTACGGAACAGCGAAGCAGAGAATTTCCACACTTACAGCAGCCATAGCAAGTGGAGTGAATACCTTTACAGTAGCTAATGCTTCTGGATGGGCGGCAGGGGATACCTTATTTTTAGCAAATACTCAAACCACTGTCAATGCTTTGGGTGGGGAAGTAGTTACTATTCAAAGTTTAAGCGGGAATACCATAACAACTACGGCGAATACAGTTTACAGTCATGCCCTTTCCTGTCCAGTGGCAAATGTTACAAGTAATGTAACAGTGGAAGCTTTCAATACGACTTATCCCGGTTACTGCTTTATGACCGGCGGAAACCTGTCGCAGAGTGGGCAAGTTGTTATAAGTAACGCCGCTTTCTGGAATCTCTCCATTACATATCCCTATAACGGAGCCACCTTTAGCTGCACAGCTAACTATGGGGCTACTTACTACACTAACCCCTTCACAATCTCTAGTAGCGCTTTCTATTCCTCTAGTGCAAGGGGAGTGTATTTTAGTGGGGGCGCAGGAAGTCCCGTAGGCTTTGCTTCCCCTATTCCCCTTACAAATTGTGCTATGGTGAGCGTAGTAACGGCTGCGGGGACTACAAAAGCTATCAGTGACATCGGCAATACTTCTTTTAGTGGATGCTTAGCTTCTTGCAATATCGGATATAATTACACAGGGCAATCTTCTTCCTTCACTAATGGGTGGCTTGTAGCAGACGCCGGAGCTGCCCCTTTGATGGGTACTGGACAAGGTCTACAAATGTCCGGGACTATTTTACTTGGAGGAAGTTCAGATCAGTTTCTTGTGCAGGCTACGTCTCCGGGCTTGATTAATGCTGCTTTCTCTGGCCTTGACATTAATTCAACCTTCCCACGGCCAGCGGGAACTCCTCTTATTGGAACACAATCTGTGGCTACGGGGATTAATTTGACTGCCACAGATTGCTTAGTTGGAACTGCTCCTACCTTTTCCAGTCTAAGCTCTGCTACAGTCATGACAAATACTTCCCTTGTCAGCCTTGTCAACAAGAATAACAATGCCCTTCTTCAGGAAGATTGGTATTACAATGGTACAGTATTTCTTAATACGGCAAATACCTACAGAAGTAAAAGCTCGGCGCAGCTCCAAGTAACCGCACCTAATGTTCCCTTCTCTCCTGTAGAGCCTTACCCTATAGGGCCGGGCCAGACCTTAACTTTTGTCGGTGCGATCCTTTACGATGCAGCATATTATAATGGTGGAGTTAGCTTTGTTGCTCCGACCATAACCCTAAGCGGAACTGTTAACGGTGTAGCTCTTACACCTGCAACGTACACCTGCGCTTCAGCGAATGCTGGAAATTGGAACCTATACACTCTTAGTATTACTAACACTCAGAGTGCGGCAGGGACAATCAGTATTAAGGCCAATATACAAAGTGCTGTAACAACTGGAAATGTGTACTATGACGGGCTTGACTATGGCCGATTTGTCACCTTTTCTAGGCATTATGGTTATATCTTTAATGAGGCAGTTGCAGCACAAGTTACTAATCCCTATACAGTTGCAACTGAAAGTGCCGCAAATGCTTACACTGGCATTTATATAGCTTGGGGAGCAAGTTCAAGTCCTGTAACTATCACAGGAAATACAACTTTCCAGCAGACCTACGACTACAGCCAAGCCCAGGCCTGTATAAATCTTAATTCGGTAGTTCCCTTCACTGGTCAAGGTGCTGTAGGCGCTGTCTCTTTGTCCCTAGCAGCTTCCTTCTCCATAAACAGCGGTGTCACGCTGAATGGAAGTGGCAGTATAGCGACGAACGCTCAAACCTTAAGTGGCTTTATTGGAACCTATCCATTTACTTATACCAATGGCGGGGCCTACTCTCAAGCTACTACGGAGCCAAACTTCGGCGGCGGGACACTAGGGCTTAGTGCGGAGCAAGCATACACTTTCACAGGATCATCGCTTATCATAGAGTTTACGCCTTCCGCGGCCGGGACTTACAATCTTAGCGGGGCAACTCTAACAGGAACGATAGATCTTAGGAATACAACATCTTATGCTATTACAGTACAGCTTGCTTCAGGCGTTACTTATACAACCGCTAATAACACTGGCGGTGCTATAACTGTAAGTGCTCCACAGCCTACGCAAAGTGTAACACTTAATAATCTGGTGGCCAATAGCCAAGTTTGGATATATGATCAAACAAGCAGTACAGTTCTTGCTAATGTGAATATTGGAGCCGCTACAACCTACACTTGGACTGACTCGGCGCCAGCCACAGCAAGCAGGACGATTGAAATAAGAGTTGCTAATGTGCAGGGAACCACAGCGTATGAGTTTATAGATGAAGTCATTGGAACACTAGGAACTTCCTTTTCCAATGCGACTATTACTTACCTTGTTAATCAAGTTCTAGACACCATCTATAATACGATAGGGATAAGTGGAAGTACGGTAACTGGTATGTCCATTGTAGGAACGGCACTGGAACTTGACATTACAAGCTCTTCTGCAACTTTCCAGCAAATCTATGCTTGGATGGTTTACTGGCTTTCTACTTCGACAGGTATCGCTGACCAGACAACTGAAGTAACGGCTAGTTCCCCAACAAACTTTACCTTTAATAACTCATTCACAATTAAGAATACTAGCAGCCCTTCAGTCCCACTTCTTGTAACTGGCGGCAATGCCACAAACGTAGCAGGGACTCCGATTACAATTCTTAATACTAGCGGAGGGACAATCTTCATAAACAGTGCTATAGTGGTTCCATTCTCTACGGGAAGTGGCCTAACTCCCACGGAGCAGACGCAGCTTCAGGATATCTATACATATCTTGGAACCCCGACAACAACCATTGCGCAAGAGCTTAGTCAGAAGTTAAATACTTCTCTCTTTCTTGCGTTATAGTTAAGATTTAAAATTTAACTTAGGAGGTAGCATGGGAAAACTTACAGCGGCTAAAAGAAAAAACTTAAAAACTTCAGAGTTTGCGGAGCCAAAAGAGAGAAAGTATCCTATCAATGATAAGAATCATGCCCGTGCCGCCCTTAGTATGGTTTCAAAGCATGGCACCAGCGCGGAAAAAGCTAAAGTTCGCAAAGCTGTTAAAAAGAAATATCCTTCAATTAAGTGATATAGACTATTATGGAAGAGCGTAGAGTGGAGCTGGTAAAGATTAAAGAGGATATTGAAGAGCTTAATAAAGCTGTTAAGGGACTGCAAAGTTCTGTACAAGAACTCAATGGTTCCGTCAGTGATCTTCTTGGGGCGTGGAAAATCTCTAAAGGAGTATTTTTCGTTTTTAAACTTCTTACATCTATTGGGGCGAGTATAATAGCGATTTACACCTTTATACAAACCTTTGGGACAAAGGGGCACTCATGACAATAGAAGGTATAGACTATGAGTTTTTAAAAGCGCAAGAAAATGCGAATGACAACTTCAAACCTGCCTACGTAGATGGCCCGCACCTTCCCCCTACAGTCGGATATGGTCATGCACTTAACTATGATAAGGAAAACTCTGCTAAATTGTTTGCTTTCTTTAACAATCCTGGCATTCCGCATGAAAAGAAAAAGGAAAAAGCTATCGAACTTCTTCACAAGGACGTAGAAAAGGTCTGGAAAACCGCAAGTAAGTTTGATATCTGGAACTCTCTAGATAGTAAGATGAAAACGGGACTTATTTCTTTCGGGCTTAATACAGGAATCGGCACGCTCGCAGCTGGGCTTAGAGGTGTAAAAAGTGCTACACCTAAAGATATTGAAGGTCTAGCTGCTTTTATGCTCCGGCATGAAGGCTCTGGAAGGAATCATCAGGGGCTTATAGATCGGAGACAAAGAGAGCTTCAGTATATGCTTTCAGATCAAGGCCAAGGGCAAGGTCAAGGTCAAGGACGAAGAACTGCTGAAGATAGTAACTTCTTTAAAACTATAAAAAGTCTACTTCCCCCTCCTGAAGCAGGAATGCAGTCTTCTTTTCTGCCTCTTAATACTCCACAAACTCTTAATCTTTTTGGGCCCTTATTAAGTAAACAAGGCCCAGCCCTCAATCAAATCCTTTCTGGAAAATATGCACTTTCCAGATTGCAGATGGCTTCATTACTTTCAAAAGGAAATAGATAATGTCCTACACTCCACCTATAGTTGAAGGTGCTATTGATCACTTTAAAGAGATTGATCAGGCTGGAATTGCACTTGTAGAAAACTTTGAAGGCTTCCGTGGGATTGCTTACAGAGACCTCGGCGGTGTATGGACTATTGGATACGGGCATACGTCAGCTTCCAAGCCGCCGGTTGTCGCTGGAATGGTCATCACGCGTGAACAAGGCGCACAAATCCTATGGGATGACCTTCAAATTGCTGTAAGTGCTGTTAACAGGGGAGTTAAAGTTCCGCTACGTCAAGGGCAATTTGATGCTCTGGTAGACTTTGTTTTTAACATCGGAGAAGTAGCCTTTTTAAATAGCACACTTCTTCGCTTTATAAATGAAAATGCCCCATTGAATGTAATTCAAAGAGAGTTTGAATTTTGGGACCACGTAAATAAAGTTCCAGTTATGGGCCTTCTGCGTCGCAGGCTTGCAGAGGCTAAAATGTATGCTTCTTCCTCTTCCTCTTCTGAAACTTCTTCTTCGGGAGCTCCAAATGCAGATGCTTAAAAATGTAAATGGAACTTTAGATGATGGCAAGGTAAGTGCTATACTTATGGTACTTGTCTATCTAGGGTGCAGTGTGTATGCTATCTATAAGGGGCAATTATGGAATCCACAAGATTTTGGAATCGGAGCTGGTGCCCTTATGGCTGGAGTGGGAGGCATGTTTAAACTTAAATCTTGATTAGAATAAAGTGCTACAAAGTGCTACAATATAAGTAAGGAGTTAGTATGTTTATTATCCCGTTTATACTTCCGCTTCTAAAGAAACTTCTACCCTATCTACTTGTGATAGGACTTATCGGAGGCGGAAGTTTTTTTGCTTACTTGAAATATGAAGAAGCTATCTCAACTGCGTACAAGAAAGGAATTACATATGAGCAAGGACTTTATCAAAGTGCTATGGCAAAAGTATCAGAAGAAAATAAACTTCTTACTTCTACTGCTAGTAATAACATTCAAAACTTGGTTGGTATATACAATCAGGAACTTAAAGATGGAGATGCAAAACAAAGTCTTCTTCTTTCTGAGCTTAATTCTAGGTCTGTGGCTTCTGTCCACACTCTCCGCTTGTACGACCCCTATGACAAAACAAGTTCCTGTGCAGGAAAACTGCCAGCAAATTCTTCAACAGGTCAAAATTCCACCCGAAGCTATGAAGCCAGTGGCACCAAACTTTCAACAGAGACTTCTCAATTTCTTATCGAATTGACGGGAGAAGCTGACAATGCAGCAAGAGAACTTGCGCTTTGTCAGGGGACTTTACGGGATTTGACTGGTTATCCTGATAAATTACAGAATAGTAATTCATTAAAATAATGCGCTATGGCGATCTAGTTTTTGCCAGCGTAGGGTAGCACATACCACCGCACTAAAATGCAATGGCGGCCACTCTATGACCGCCATTGCCATGTCACCTAGCTGCCACAGCACCCCAATTTTCACGGCTCGTCTGGACACCCAGAGGAATTACAATCTCTCCGCTGGCGAACGGTAGCGTAATCTGTGACAGGCTACGTATCCGCTCTATCAACGCATCTTCATCACTCGCCAGCCCTTGCCCAACCAGTGAATCATGCACCTGCGCTAGAAGCTGAATCCGCTTCTCATGCTTACCAATGGCCACTAGCAGCCTATTAATAAGGATAGCTACCGTGCTTTGTGGTATCCATGCCACAGCTTCATTATATGTCGTCTCGACAATCCCGCCCCAAAAATACTTTTTATACCCCCAAACATTGGAGATAGGCTGACCTTTATTAACTTTCTTTTTAATAGAAGATTGCCACTCTTTAATCTCTGGATTAAGATCAAAATACCAATCCTGAATTTTCTTAACTTCACCGGTGTCTAAATTTAATCTCTTTGCCAGACCAGGCGCAGTTCCTAAGTAGTTTGTGCCGTGACATAAACTCTTAAAGATTGTATATTCTTTTGGATGGCTTTTCTTCGTCATTGTATCGTCATTGTAATACCTTTTCATGATCTCTACATAAGGTTTCTTTCCTGCGTCTAGTTGCTCTTTCATCCACTTACACCCGGATTCTGCCACCACAATCCGCAAGTCGGCAGAATCCAGATCAGTATCAAATATAAAGTGGCCGGCGTCAGGAAGAAAAAGACTACGAATATTCGGCATTGGGTATTCTACGTCGCCTTCATCCCCCTTCGGAAGATTCTGAAAATTTAGGCCAGTTTTATCAAGAGCCTTGGAACTTGAAAATCTATAAGTTGCAGTTCCACAGATATTAAAGGTTGTATGCATACGTCCTGTGGCTGGACTTGTATATGAGGAAAGGAAAGTATTAGCAAAAACTTTCGATGACCTATAAGATTTAAGCAGATCGACAATCCCCTTTAGAATCGGCTCTCTTTCTACTATAACGTTTAAAGCTTCATCGCCAGATGAGATAGAGAAGTCACTACCATTACGCACCTTTACAGGCCGCTGTCCAAGGTATTCGTAGAAGATTGACTTAACCTGATCCGAACTGTTAAAGTTCACACTTCCATCAATCAGAAGGATTGACTTTAATCTATCGGCAATAGTTTCTGTCGTAGCTTCAACTTCTCGCCGGAGAAGAACTTGCTTCGAACTATCAAAAAGTATCCCACGTAAGTTTAAAATCAGAACTTGGCTTTGAAGTTCTTTCTGGAATTTGTAAACTTCTGTCATACCCATAGACTGTAATACTGATTTTAAAGCAGAATACACTTCATAAGTTCTAACAACGTCTAAGCAGTTGTAGTTCCAGAAGGTGCTTTCGCCTTCGCTCCAATTATCTTCACTTCTATCATTTTTCCAGTAGACATACTTAGGACTGAAAATACTACTTAATATGTCCAAGGATTTGGGCACGTCGCTGAAGATGCTATGGAACATAGTCATAGTATCTTCTATCTGTGGGAAAGTGAAAAAGATGGTATTGAAGAATACTGTATTATCGAAGTTAAAGTTGTGGCCTAGAACACGGATATTGGGATCTTCGGATAGTTCTCGAATTTTTTTGATTAGTAAAACTTCTTCCTCGAGAGAGAAATTAGATACTCTATCCTCAGTTTCTTCAAGAGGTTCATCTTCAATAGATGGTACAAGGCGAGCGAAAGGGATACAAAAAGCATCTATCTCGTTAGCTGCAAAAGCTACCGATGCTATAAAGTTTCCCCTAGTCTCTATATCAATGGAGATAGGTTTCTTAGTGAGAGAAGCTTGAAGATGGACATTCTCTAATAGCTTTATAGCTTCTTCAAAGCTTGGATTCAGGGTGAAATTGTACCGTGGAGTTAAAGCTTCAATAAAATTTGTCACATTTTGATATTCTTTAAGTTTATTGAAGTCACTGGCAAACGCTAAACTTAACTGTGGCTGTGCTTCCAGATGCGTCATAGGCCGGAT
The DNA here is from genome assembly GCA_027325485.1 of Candidatus Saccharimonadota bacterium. Taxonomy (GTDB): domain Bacteria; phylum Patescibacteriota; class Saccharimonadia; order Saccharimonadales; family UBA4665; genus JAJZWH01. Next base: position 5,305 of record DAIEFN010000004.1, on the reverse strand, counting down.
TGGAAGGATACAGATTTTACCTTCCTTTATCTGTGGAATCTCTGGAAGATTCGGCGTTAGAAGACTTCCACGCCAGTCGTGAATACCCCACTTACCTGTAAGTGTATACAGGGCAATATTTCCCATCGGGACAATAAACTTAATATTCGGGGCTTCCTTTAAAGCTGATCGCAGATAGGCAAAGAAATTTTCCCTGTGCGAAAGATAGCGAGAATGGACAGTTAAGGGCTTTTCTCCGGCCACAGGAAAAGGATCAATTTGATGCGCTTCTGTTATGTCTTTCTTTTTCTGTGGGAAAAGGACGTCATTAGAAATTTCACTTTCACTGTTAAAAATATAAGTTCCGACAGTATTGGTAAGTAGACCTACTTTTGCAAGATGTTTACAGATGTCACTTCCAATGCTCCAAGCACTGCCCATATTTTCTTCGGCCCTGCTTGGAGCATCTCCAATAACAAGAACTTGGGTTTCAGGTGATAAACTTCCGTAGGCTCTGATGGCCATATCTTTCTCCTATCTATCTTTATCTATCTATATCTCTATCTCTATCTATCTCTATCTATCTCTTACTTTAAGAGGATAGCCCGCGGCTTAACTTATTCAGTAAAGCTTCTGCTTCTTTACCTTCAAGTGGCTCCGATTTTACAAGTGAAGACATTTTAACTTGCATTAGCTTCTCTTTCCTGTCAAGAATCATTCCGAAAGAAACCTTATCCTGCTCAATAAGAGTAGCATTAAGCTTCAATTGCTGCGCGGCATTCAAAAGTGGCCCACTTCCGGCGAAAGGATCGATGACTTTATCCCCCGGCATACAGCTTCTATTAAGAAGATCGACATAAACACCGATAGGCTTGACTGCGCCATGCGGATAAGAAACATCCATTGCAAAGGGTAATACATCACTTTGTATACTGCGAACCGTTTTTTCGCCCTTTATTGCATACAGAATACCTTCCCATTGACGGCGCGGCCCCTTATCTGGAAGTGGAATACGGCCAGTTCCCAGCTTATATAGGATGAAAGGTGTACGGAATACATACCATCCAGCTTTTTGGCACAGGGCTTTTAACGTGTGGAAGTTATCTATGTCACAAAACAGGTACATATGTGCTTGAGTTTTTGTGATTTGATAAGTTAAAGGGATGAAACGCTCCATGAGAGCTTGCCAAGAGTCTTTGGAATCTTCATATGAGTGGGAGAAGGAAGAGAGAACACCGGCACCGTCGCCAAAGCTCTCTGCTCCCATGCCGTATGGGGGATCACTTACAATCACGTCAAACTCGCTATGCCGATTTGCAAGCTCAGAAAGGCAGTCTCCGTGGATAAGTTCATGAGAGTCTGCGGTTACCTTTGATCCGACGCTAATACCTAACTCTACAAATTTTTGCTGTTCTTCCTTCTTTTTCAGGATCTTCAATGCATCCTTAACACTTACAGCCTTTGCAACCTCAGTATCAGTTAGATGCTTTGCTACGATAAGAGAGTTGCGGACTTCCTCATAAGCCGAACCTTCCCTTTTTCCTTTAATTTCAAGGGCTGTATCTCCAACAGTCTGAATTTTCCCTTCTTTTGCCGCCTGCTTCTGGCGCAGTTCATGAAGACGTGCAATGGCATTACTCTTTTCTTGCCATGTCAAATCTTGCCGAATGCTGTTTTCTTCCAGTTCTGCTTCTTCTGCGGCGATAGGGTCCATCTTTCCAAGGTCAGAGAAAGGAATAGAGCCGAGAGGAACTTCTTTATTGTTGAATTTGAAAGGTTTTTCTATGTCATGAAGATAGCGGATAGCTCTGAAGCGCCGTTCACCGGCAACAAGTAGATAGTGACCTTCACTATCGCGCCTGACAACAATGGGATGGAGAAGCCCCTTATCAGAGATGGAAGTGCTAAGTTCAAGAAGGGCAGCTTCATCAAAAACTCTTCTTTGGCGATTCTTTGGGATTGCTATTTCTTCCATCGGAATTATCATTACACTTCCTTTCTAAGAAAGTGCCCATAAGGTAAAATTGCGTAATGGGCACGGTTATAGTTTAATGTTAAGGACAGGCAAATTTACGAACTTCTTCTACGGCTTTCAAAGAAAAAGCAATGATTCTAAGGAAAACACCCTGCGCAATTTCCATTTCATAAGTGGCTGAAAAGTTCGTCACCACTTCCTTAGATATAAACACCTCCTCAAAATAATCCTCAAGCTCAGTTAGTAGCGGTTCGACTTCTTCGAAAGTTTCTACAGGGATTGTAACTGTAATCTGGCCGCTTCCATCGGCAGACCAAGTGTATTCCCAAAAATTCCTAGATACACTTGATACTATCATTCCTATATGAAGATTAAGGGTGCGGGTTACATTGTCTACAGTGTTTATCTTGGTAATAACACTTTCACGTAAAGTTTCAATTGCTTTTTCTAGTCTTTTTTTATCAAGCTCATTCATTTCACTTGTCCTTGTGCTGATTTATAAGTCATTGAGGCGTGAACGGCCATAATTGCGTCCTTCCATTTCACCCACCATGCCAGCGCCCGCGAATCCATTGCATTAATTTCTTCGTCAGAAAATGACAACCAGTCCGCTACAGCGTGATATTGGCATCCGATACGGATATGATCTTGTTGAATGTAACACGTCCATATATCTGTCATTAATACCGATAAACCGGCGCCACGCAGGTCGGCATTGTGCAGGTTCACAAAGCGCAGATCGGCACCGCGCAGGTTCGCAAAGCGCAAGTCTGCACCACGCAAGTCGGCACCACGCAAGTCGGCACCGCGCAAGTTGGCACCACGCAAGTTGGCACCACACAAGTCGATACCACGCAGGTCGGCATTGCGCAAGTCGATACCACGCAAGTTGGCACCACACAAGTCGATACCACGCAGGTCGGCATTGCGCAAGTCAGCTTGCACAATGCTGACTTTATTTCTGATAGCCCATTTCACAGCCATGCCGCGTTTGATGCTTAAGGGTGCGCTATCCTCACACTCAATTTCAGCGACAAAATTAACGTCACCCGTAAACCTATTCATGATGCTGAATTGCATACTTTCCCCTTCTTAGCTGAAATAGTTATCCGTATAAATTACTAAAACGTAAAATATACGGATAACCCAATTTACAACTTACAGCGGCAGAACTCGGTTAACTTCACTGTAAATCTCGTCTTTTTCCTTGTCCAGACGATGAGTAACAACAACCTTGGCGGCCAAGCCCGGCAAAGAAGACAGAGAGAAGTCTCCGCTGTTCTTACCTACTGCCTCACGCAAGCGTCCAAGTCCTACGTTCCGCCCTTCGCCCATGTCCAAGTCGCCAGTTTCCAAGTTCAAGTCCAGCATGACACCTTGACGTACAGTAATCTTATCCCGACCGAGCGACACCTTCAAATTGTCGTCTGCAATTTCCCAAGTTACATCAAGGGAAATTCCGCTGGACGTGCCGTCTTTTGATTGCCACGGACGGGGTTGAACTTTGGAAATGATCGCGGGATACTCACCAACTGGAATAGGTTGCATTTTGATGCTATTGGCGCCTTTGATAGTTTGTTCCATGAACTGTTCTGCATTAAAAGCCATTTTGGTTTCCTTTACATTTAAAGTGTTAAGTGTCAAGTGTTAAGTGTTAAGTGTTAAGTGTTAAGTGTTAAGTGTTAAATACTAAGTGTGTATGCGCATGTTAAGTATATTACATTCTAAACTTTTTCCTCCTTTCCAATTGCCGCTTCTTCTCTCTTTTTCCAGACCTCTATAAGTGCTCCGAAGTTCGGTGAAAGCCCTGTCTTGATGCCAAGATTCCTACTCTTAACATCAGCCCTGCCATCGCCAGTATTCCAAGTAAATTTCGTACCTTCCCGTTCTGCAAGGATAACATCCGAGAACATCCTATTAAGAGTCGGGCCTAGCGCCTTACCAATTGCGCTAGGGATTATCTTAACGCCACCTAGAACTTGATCAGTCTCTCTTGTAATGTGCCCGATCAGAATGAAGTGGCATTTTGTCTGCTCTGTGAGCATCTTAAGTAGCCGTGCTACCACATCTTGCGCAATGCCCCAGTCACTTTGACTTTTTACGGGCTTTCCACCAATTACAAGTTCCAGTGCAGCATCCCCCATACCTGTAAGGCCGTCAATTACAATCGCTCTATCAGTCCCGAAATCATCCACACTGCCAAACTTTTTCCCTGTTCTGTCATCAGGGAAATCGTTTAAGCTCTCTATAAGCTTAATAAAGCGATTATACTGATTCTTGTTGGGGTCGCTTCCCTTTGCCAGCATTTCAAGATTCATTGTATTGATTCTAGTTGCCGCGCCGATAAGTTCCGCGAAAGATGCCTTGCTATTCTCCACATGGTGCCAGTGAAGGTTAGAAGGAATAGGCTTATTGTTATCAGTCCAGTAGCCTAGAAGACTCTCCAAGCCATTCTCCAAGCTAAGATAGAAGACTTCTACTCCGCTATCCACTAAAGTTCCTATAGAATATGTCTTCCCTGTACCGGAAGGCCCCATAAGAAGTATATTAACCCCGCGTATCGCCATTTTTACCCCTTTCTAAAAGAAAGACCAAATTCATGCTTCAGTCGTGCAGCTTCTTCTTCAGTAAAGAAACCTGTCCCTTTGCTTTCCGTTCTCGTAAGTGGATCCCATACCTTCTTTACGAGAAGAGCTTTAATCATCTCATCTTCATCCTCACTCTTACATACTTCTTTCAGCCCACAACCGCCGTAGTTCGTGCAAGCATCTCCAAAGTTATAATCCCAATACCCTTCTTCCCAAGCCTTAATCATAGCCCTTACAGTACGATTTGTCTGCTCATACCACTTTGCAATATCGGCCCCGCTACGGTAGGTAAGAGCTTCTAGTGTATCATACTTTGTTTTAAGTATGCTAACTCCACGGACAATGATACCGTTCGACTTAACACCGATACGCGAAAGTGCCCAGACATACCCGGTGAACTGACTGCGAAGTTCCCACTGACGTGACCACTGCGCACCAAGGGAGCTAGTAGTCTTTTCATCCACTACATAGATTCCCCCATAACCTTCAGCTACCATATCACTTCTACCACTATAAAGGATAGGGTGGCCGGTGACAGGATGAAGCACTTCTAAAGGCTCCGCAAAACTGAATTCAATTCCCTTTGTCCCGCCGCTGAATGTATATGGCTTCAGTTTGTCGCTACTAAGTGGGTAATTTTCCCAATAAAACTGAAGTGCTCCCATCATCCTATCAAGATTTTTAGTTTCACTTGCAAACTGATCTGGCTCTCCCCATGCTTCGTACATCTTTTCAAGACTAATTGCTACCGCTGCGCTCTCGC
>DAIEFN010000046.1 GCA_027325485.1 Candidatus Saccharimonadota bacterium | reverse complement strand
AAGGATAGGTTTGGTTATATGGGAATAAAGTGATTATCTTTGCAGCCGCTTTAAGGGGGAGTGTTGGAGAACGCTTCGAGTCTTAAGGAGAGGGAAAAAAAGAATTAAAAAAAAGGGCTGAGGGTATTTGCCGGATAAGAAAAAGGGTGTATCTTTGCAGTCCGTTTGGCTCGGGAGAGCGGGACATCAGAAAGAGCAGCGATCTTTGGAAGAATGAACAACAAATGTAGTATACAAGGAAAGGTTAGTGAAGAGCTAACCGTCAAAAAACTTTGAGTTATACCAATACTCCGGTAGCGATACCGGGGAACGGACAAGAGCATCTTGAGAGCAACAAGGATGGTTGAGGTAGCGATACCGAGATCATCCCGTAAGGAACAGAACAAATTTATACAATGAAGAGTTTGATCCTGGCTCAGGATGAACGCTAGCGACAGGCTTAACACATGCAAGTCGAGGGGCAGCACAGGTAGCAATACTGGGTGGCGACCGGCGCACGG
>DAIEFN010000045.1 GCA_027325485.1 Candidatus Saccharimonadota bacterium | reverse complement strand
TAGAAGTGAGAATGCCGGAATGAGTAGCGCGAATGCAGTGAGAATCTGCATGGCCGAAAGCCTCAGGTTTCTGGAGGAAGGTTCGTCCGCTCCAGGTTAGTCGGGAGCTAAGGTGAGGCCGAAAGGCGTAGCCGATGCACAGACGGTAGAGATTCCGTCACCACCAAAAGAGTTAAGCACAGGGACACATTTGAAGTCTCAGAGCCGGGTGTTGGTTCCGGTAGAGATCGAGGGAAATTAGTACCGAAGTCTGGGATGGAAGATGGCGAGAAAAGCTGTGTGTATTTCTGAGGTGCCCGTACCGCAAACCGACACAGGTAGGTAGGAAGAAGATTCTAAGGCCAACGGGAGAAGGGTTGTTAAGGAACTCGGCAAATTGACCCCGTAACTTCGGGAGAAGGGGTGCTCCAGAGATGGAGCCGCAGAGAATCGGCCCAAGCAACTGTTTACCAAAAACACAGGTTTGTGCTAAATCGAAAGATGACGTATACGAGCTGACGCCTGC
>DAIEFN010000044.1 GCA_027325485.1 Candidatus Saccharimonadota bacterium | reverse complement strand
ATGAGTAAATCTTAGTTATATAGTAACAACCTTCTTTTTACTATGTAAAAAAGTGAAGAGGGTTCTGGAAAAACAATAACTACTTATACCATTTTAATAAACTAAAAAGATGAAAAATGATTATAAGAATAAAACCGTACCTAAAAACTACCACAAGTAAGCTAGTAGAGAATACAAAGGCGTTTGAGCTAACAATCATTAAGGAACTCGGCAAATTGACTACCGTAACTTCGGGATAAGGAGAGCCATTCCTCCTGATTAATATCAGGTAAAGAAGAGGAAGCATGGAATAATGTTGTACGACTGTTTAATTAAAACAAAGCACTTTGCATAAGATATTAAATCAAAGTATTGAGTGTGATGTCTGCCCGATGTTGGCTGGTTAACGGATTTTCTTAGTTAATAAAGGCTAGGTTTTGAAGGAAACCCCGATCAATGGCGGCCTTACCGATGAGGGTCCTAAGGTAGCGGAATACCCTGGCCGTTAAATGCGGTCTTGCATGAATGATTTAACGATACAACAGCTGTCTCAATGATTGGCTCAGTGAAATT
>DAIEFN010000043.1 GCA_027325485.1 Candidatus Saccharimonadota bacterium | reverse complement strand
TCGAACCCCGCTTAGCTCAAACATGAAAAAAGCACCGACTAAAGCCGATGCTTTTTTCGTGGCTGGGACGGAGGGATTCGACCTACCTTCGGCAGGCCCGGAACTTCATCTTTGAAAACAAGTTTTCAAGAGAAGGTTCCCTTGCGAATTACCGTAGGCAATTCTCACCCCGAATGCTTCACTCGTGCATTCGCATCCATCGACACAAGCCAAAGAAAAACCCACTCTAATCGAGTGGGCCTTACTTTGGCTGGGACGGAGGGATTCGCTTTGTTCGATCAATCTCGCAAAGTGCCAGGGTAGCTCACTGAGCTGCCCGTTCGAATCCCGCTTAATCCAAACATATAAAATAGCCCAGACAAAAGCCTGAGCTATTTTATATGGCTGGGACGGAGGGATTCGAACCCCCGAATGCCAGGACCAAAACCTGGTGCCTTACCACTTGGCGACGTCCCAATATACATATTGTGTGGTACTTTTTGCCTGCTTGTGAAAGTTCTCTGAGTTTTGGTCCAGAACCAATGAATGTAATGATTTACTCACGCTTCGTGCTCAGACAGCTGGTGCCTT
>DAIEFN010000042.1 GCA_027325485.1 Candidatus Saccharimonadota bacterium | reverse complement strand
CGAACGCGGAGGAGCCTAAACCAATACCACTTCGGTGGTATCGGGGTTGCGGGACCTTAACATGTGATTGATGAAGGGTAGCTGAACGGTCTGGAAAGGCCGGCTATAGTGGGTGATAGCCCCGTAAGCGAAACTCTGATTCACGCTAGAGGTATCCCAAGTACCGCGGGACACGAGAAATCCCGTGGGAATCCAGGAGGACCATCTCCTAAGGCTAAATACTCCTCTCTGACCGATAGTGAACTAGTACCGTGAGGGAAAGGTGAAAAGTACTCCGATAAGGAGGGTGAAATAGATCCTGAAACCGTATGCCTACAAGCAGTCGGAGCACCATGTATATCAGGTGTGACGGCGTGCCTTTTGCATAATGAGTCAGCGAGTTACTCTTACTAGCGAGGTTAAGTTCATAGAACGGAGCCGAAGCGAAAGCGAGTCTTAACTGGGCGTCTAGTTAGTAGGAGTAGACCCGAAACCGGGTGATCTATCCATGGCCAGGGTGAAAGGAAGGTAACACTTCGTGGAGGCCCGAACCCACTGGCGTTGAAAAGCCAGGGGATGAGGTGTGGATAGGAGTG
>DAIEFN010000041.1 GCA_027325485.1 Candidatus Saccharimonadota bacterium | reverse complement strand
TTCATCGCCGAGGATTTGATTTCTTGATAGTTCAAAAGTCCTTCTTGCGTCTGAAAGCCCATACCACCGGCTTTGGTTATTTGTCGGGCCCCCGCATTCGAAGTCATAATTAAGATGGTGTTTCGAAACGAAACGGTATGGCCGAGGTTATCCTGTAATTCACCCTCTTCGAGAATCTGCAACAGCAGGTTAAAAACGTCAGGATGGGCTTTTTCAATTTCGTCCAGCAAAACGACGCTGTAGGGCTTGCGACGAATTTTTTCGGTCAAAAGTCCGCCTTCTTCGTAGCCTACATAACCGGGTGGCGCCCCCACCAACCTACTGACGTTATGCTTTTCCATAAAATCAGACATGTCCAGACGAATGAGGTTTTCGGTACTGCCAAAAAGAAAGTCCGCCAACGTCTTGGCTAACAACGATTTTCCCACGCCGGTGGGCCCTAAAAAGATAAACGAGCCTAACGGTCGACGAGGAGAGTTCAAACCCGTCCGCGCCCTGCGGATCGCTGAGGCAATCGCCGAGATCGCTTCTTCTTGCCCCACGACCGACTGGTGCAAAACCGCTTCGACCTGTAAGAGTTTTTCTGCTTCGGTTT
>DAIEFN010000040.1 GCA_027325485.1 Candidatus Saccharimonadota bacterium | reverse complement strand
CTTAAAATTCCATTCATTCGACTTCGCTCCTTGGATTGAAATTTTATATCGGCTGGTGGCCGCCTATACATCTGTTACAAAGACGAATTCACTTCGTTTTTATAACACCATTTTAGGAAAAAGAGCAGCGAAGCGATGAGAAAAAACCATTTGGTTTTGTCTCATTATAATGGAGCCACCTGCCAGGATCGAACTGGCGACCTACACGTTACGAATGTGTCGCTCTACCAACTGAGCTAAGGTGGCTTATACTGTTCGTATATGCCTCAGCGACATTATTATACCAGATACAACCGCCACACAAACCCCTTGACCCATCATTTACACGCGATACAATACAACGAGTAAGCATAAGGGAGAGTGAACATGCTAAAAGACTTTAAGAAATTTGTGCTGCGCGGTAATGTTGTTGATCTAGCTATTGCCGTTGTGATTGGCGCTGCTTTCGGCGCAGTCGTTACGAGTATGGTCAAGGGGCTCATTACCCCGCTGATAGCCGCTATTGGTGGACAGCCTGATTTTTCCAGACTTAGTTTCACCATCAACCACAGCACATTCCTGTATGGTGATTTCCTGAACGCAATTGTATCATTTCTGATTT
>DAIEFN010000003.1 GCA_027325485.1 Candidatus Saccharimonadota bacterium | reverse complement strand
GAACTATAGCTCCAGCACCCTCCAAATCTTCAACGTCTCCACTCCCTCCACACCAACACTGACTGGCTCAATTGCCACCGGAACAACTCCTTACTCCGTCGCCGTCTCCGGCTCCTACGCCTATGTGGTGAATGATAGCTCCAACACCCTCCAAATCTTCAACCTAACTAGTCCAGACACACTTAACGTTGCTGCCAACAGTAGCTTTATTGGTAATTTATCTGTGCAAGGTAGCAGTTTGGGCTACATCGCTACTATATTTAACCAATCAACAGCCACTGCAGCTGGTGTCCCTCTAGCTTCATCTGACGGTCTACTAATTGAACTAGGTACTCTAGATGCCAATAGGACAACTGGTAACAGATTCATTAGTTTTGCTGACTCTACTGGTACAGTAGCAGGGAATATCCAAGGAACAGCTAACGGGGTTACTTATGCTACTACTGGTGCTGACTATGCTGAGTACTTTAGCTTTACTGCACCAACTGCACCAACTAACGGACAACTTGTTTCAATTGATCCATCTAATGCAAATGGAGTAATACTAAGTAATAACAACCTACCAATTGGTATAGTTTCAACTTCACCTGGCTTTGTTGGTAACGGCCCACTCTGTAAGGTTAGCGATACTACTTGTCAGTCTAACTATGACAAGACCCATGTCCTCGTAGCCTTATCCGGACAGGTGCCAGCCCAAGTCACGGTATCCAATGGAGACATTAAAGTAGGTGATCCAATCACAGCATCCTCAACACCAGGAGTAGGGGAACTAGCTACCTCACCAACTAACATCATTGGCTATGCACTAAGCTCTACCATTAGCGATGGCACAATCCAAATCATTATTGAGCCTGGCTACTACAACCCAACTCAATCCAACATTAGCGCCAACAACACCATATTAAACGCTTTAACGATTGACAATACGCTAACTGCTACCAATATCAATGTTGGTGGGCTGGCGACGATTGCCTCACTCCAAGTATCTGGGGATGCCACAATTTCGGGCAATCTGAGCGTGGGCAAGGATCTTACGGTGCTCGGGACCATAACAGTAAGTGACCTGAACCTAACTAATCACCTAATTACCTCAGGCAGTACACCGACTATTACGACTCTATTAGCCGCCGGGTCTGGCGCAACAGCAATCATCAGCGGTAATGATATCTCAGGCATCATTACCATAACTACTGGATCTAACCCGACACCTGGAAACTTAGCTAACATCTTATTTAATAAAGCCTATGGTGCGGTACCGATCGTGATTATTAATGCCACCGATACTAAAAGTGCTGCACTGGTTAACTATCCAAGTAGCCGCTCACTAACCGGCTACTCATTAGCAGTAATCAATGCACCGAGTCCGAATACGAGCTATAGCTTTGAGTATTTTGCTTCTCAGTAGTAGATGCTTCGGTTATTAGTCGAACATTGCTTAGCATTTGAATTTAGATTATTTAAACTGCCAATAGGCTTAATTCATTGAGGCTAAAACGTAGCTATGAATACATCAAAGTGGGATTGACCACCTCTGTTAATAATGTTAGTATGTAAGTTGCTTGAGTTTAGGTAGAGACTACCACAATCAAAGTCAACTAGTTTTTAACGTAAACTCAAGCGTCAGGGCAGGGATTTTTTTGAGCGTAGCGCTCAAAACTAATTACCCTCCAAGTGAGTTTAAGTAGTTTAACAATTTGGCAAGTTAAAGAGATAAGCAATAAGACAAACGGCTATTGGTAATACCAATAACTAGTCAATTGCATAAACGTAAAAAGTTACTAAAGCGCATACAACGGATGCCTTGACGTAAGATACCGATGAAGGACGCATGGAGCTGCGATAAGCTCCGGGGAGCAGCTAACTATGCTTTGATCCGGAGATGTCCGAATGGGGAAACCCCATAGGAGTCATGTCCTATGACACCAGCCTGAATATATAGGGCCGGCTGAGGTAAGCAGGGGAACTGAAACATCTTAGTACCCTGAGGAAGAGAAAGTAAACAACGATTCCGCTAGTAGTGGCGAGCGAACGCGGATCAGCCCAAACCTTATCCATTTCCATCTGCAAATTTTGTGGATGGATAAGTTAGTAGACGAAAATGTATAAGGGGTTGTGACATGCAAACAACTGGAGAGTAAACCTGGGTTTTCCCAGATTTGCTTTCTGGAGCAGGTGCTACTATCACCCTGCATAAGGTAAGAAATTTCCATGGCGAGTAGAAGCGACTGGAAAGTCGCGCCATAGACAGTGATAGCCTGGTATACCAAGCTATGGAAACCTTATATTTGCAAGCAAGCATTGGCAGCAATTTCAATTTATTGGAGTTACTGCGTAATGTTTGCGTTTGTCGAGTAGGTCGGGACACGTGAAACCCTGACTGAATCTGGGGGGACCACCCTCCAAGGCTAAATATATCTTACGATCGATAGTGAACAAGTACCGTGAGGGAAAGGTTAAAAGAACCCCGGAAGGGGAGTGAAATAGAACCTGAAATTGTATGCGTACAAGGAGTCGGAGCCAATTTATTTGGTGACGGCGTGCTTTTTGTAGAACGATCCAGCGAGTTACTGGTATAAGGCTCGCCTAAGGCATTTGCCGCAGGCACAGTGAAAGCGAGGCTTAAAAGGCCGAAATATTAAGTCAATATCAGTAGACCCGAAACCGGGTGACCTAACCATGGGCAGGCTGAAGCGCAGGTAAAACTGCGTGGAGGGCCGAACCGTAGCGAATTGCAACACGCCCGGATGACCTGTGGTTAGAGGTGAAATGCCAATCGAACTCGGAGATAGCTGGTTCTCCTCGAAATAGCTTTAGGGCTAGCGTCGTACGGTAGCCGTCAGGGGTAGAGCACTGATTCGGACCGGGGTCTGCAAAGATACCCATCCTTGTCAAACTACGAATACTGGCGGTGGAACTACGGCAGTTAGAACGGCGGGGCTAAGCTCGTCGCTCAAAAGGGAAACAGCCCAGACCTCCAGCTAAGGTCCCTAAATATACACTAAGTGGGAAACGAAGTGAGATTTCTTAAACAACTAGGATGTTGGCTTAGAAGCAGCCATTCATTTAAAGAGTGCGTAACAGCTCACTAGTCAAGAGATCTTGCGCGGAAAATGTAACGGGGCTCAAGTGTATTACCGAAGCTGAGGATAAGTCGGCAGTGATGCCGACGTATGGTAGAGGAGCGTTGATAGGGCGTTGAAGTTTGGCTGCGAGGCCAGGTGGAGCGCTATCAAGTGAGAATGCTGGAATGAGTAACTTCAAGGCAGGTGAGAATCCTGCCCACCGAAAGAGCAAGGTTTCCTGGGCCACGGTAATCGTCCCAGGGTTAGTCGGTCCTAAGCCGAGGCGGATAAGCGTAGGCGATGGACAACGGGTTAATATTCCCGTACTAGTTTTGTTATCGTAATAAGCGACGCGGCATTTTAGCTGCAGCGAGCTCATGGTTATGCTCGTCTAAGTAGGATAAATACCTACGAATGAAAGGATCCCTTTTGGGATTTGATTGCAGTGACAGTGCTGACCAGAAAAGCTTTATTACATATGGACAAAGCTATCCGTACCGCAAACCGACACAGGTGCTCAGGTCGAGTAGACCAAGGTGTACGAGTGAGTCTTCGTCAAGGAACTCGGCAAACAAGCGGCCGTAACTTCGGGATAAGGCCTGCCCCGCCACTCTGTTTATAAGGGTGGCAGTGCCTTAAGAGTTTTCTTGTGAACGATTTTTAAAAGAGTAATTTTTACGTAAATTCTCGAGTAAGTTGAGAAATTAGAAAACCTTAAGCTAATGCTCCACCACTGTCTTATAGATAGTGTGGCGGGGCCGCAGCTAAGGAACCCATGCAACTGTTTACCAAAAACATAGGTCTCTGCTAACACGAAAGTGGATGTATAGGGGCTGACGCCTGCCCAGTGTCGGAAGGTTAAGGGGATAAGTGTACGCTTTGAACTGAAGCCCCGATGAACGGCGGCGGTAACTATTAGTGACATAGTAGTTGTAAAACTTGGCTATATGCTGGAAACTCTCGCTAGGTCGATTCACCCAAACAGTAATCTGAAAGGATAAGCTGTGTGGTTTGAAAAGAATCGAATAGAGACAATCAGCAGGGAAGGCCTCTAAGACATTAGAGTTAAGAATTATTTAATGTTATGAGGAACCCTCAGAGACTACACGCCGAGCCCAATATTTGGGATGATATAGTCCGCTCTGCATAGTGATATGCAGTTAACATAAGGAACCGTCCTAAGGTGAAAAATGCTGCCTTAGTGGAGTGAAAGTCTCCCTTCATGTTTCCCTCACGTTTGTGAGGTTTAGAAGAAGAAAATTTGGCTATATGCTGGAACATCTGAGTATCTGACAGTACTAACTACACTAAGTAGAAGTGAAAATCTGATCAGTGCAGACAATCAGCAGGGAAGGCCTTAAGTAATTAAGGAACCCTCAGAGACTACACGCCGAACACTAGCAATAGTGAAGATATAGTCCGCTCTACATAGCGATATGCAGGTTCTAACGAACGTTTACAACGTAATATACGTTGTGGATAACATATTTGAGCGAAATTCCTTGTCAGGTAAGTTCTGACCTGCACGAATGGCGTAATGACATGGGTACTGTCTCGACGAAGAGCTCGGTGAAAGTGCATTGACGGTAAAGATGCCGTCTGTCCGCAGCAGGACGAAAAGACCCCGTGCAGCTTTACTACAACTTGACATTGAACTGGGTTATAACATGTGTAGCTTAGGTGGGAGGCTTTGAAGCCGAGGCGCTAGCCTTGGTGGAGCCTACAGTGAAATACCACCCTTGTTATGATCTTGTTCTTACTTAAACCGTTAACCGGTTTAAGGACCGTGTCTGGCGGGTAGTTTAACTGGGGCGGTTGCCTTAACGCTAACTTCACTCCGAGGTTAGCAAGGGGGCGTATTTGGCTATATGCTGGAACATCTGAGTATCTGACAGTACTAACTACACTAAGTAGAAGTGAAAATCTGATCAGTGCAGACAATCAGCAGGGAAGGCCTTAAGTAATTAAGGAACCCTCAACGACTAAACGCCAAACTCTGATTTAATTAGAGAAGATATAGTCTGAACTTGTAGGCGACTACAAGACCTGTCTTTAATAGAAAGCAGGAACCAATGAGAAGCAAAGACATAGAAGACCTTAAGAAGTCATTGAAACTTTCTTTGAACCAACGTTCGATATTAATTGGTACTCTTTTAGGAGATGGTCATTTAGAGACCCAGAATAAAGGACGAACATATCGATTAAAAATTGAACATTCAATTCGACAAGCGTTTTACGTAGATTGGATCTATGAACAATTTATAGATTGGACTAGAACAGGACCTAAGTCGAAAGTAAAACTTTTAGGAAAGGTTAGAGTAGAAAACTACAGCTTTCAGACACTAAGTGTCGGTCAGTTTCGTTTCTATGCTAAAAGTTTTTATAGAAACGGCGTGAAACGTGTGCCAAGCCAAATTGATAAGTGGCTTACGCCGCTTGCTTTGGCTGTTTGGTTCATGGATGACGGTTCCGCTAAGTCGAAATTGCATAGAGCAATCATTCTAAATACCCAAGGCTTTAAAAGAGTAGATATAGATATTCTCATTAAGGCACTGAAAAGTAAATTTGGAATAGAAGCTCAGATTAGAAAGCAATCCGACGGCTTGCAGATTTTAATTGTAGGCAAAAACGCAGAACAGTTTTTCATAATAGTTAGGCGCTATGTATTTCCAAACTTTGATTATAAGTTTGGAGCTTTGGTTAACAAATTGCCTAAAAAGTATCGGAGGCGTTCAAAGGTTAGCTAACTACGGATGGAAATCGTAGTGGTAGTGTATACGCATAAGCTAGCTTGACTGTGAGGGCGACAACCCAAGCAGGTACGAAAGTAGGAGTAAGTTTTCCGCTGTCCGTACATCATGTACAAGATCGTGGTATCGGCAGCGCTTTCGGATAAAAGTTACGCCGGGGATAACAGGCTTATCGCGCCCAATAGTTCACATAGACGGCGCGGTTTGGCACCTCGATGTCGGCTCATCTTATCCTGGGGCTGAAGCAAACATAACTGCTTTCCTAGAGGGAAACCTTTAGGTAATAAACAAGCTCATAACGGTGAAGGCCTTGACCATTTAAGATACATTTAAGAACACATTTGCTCATAAATTATATAATATGGTTATGGTTAATACCGTGGGAAAGAATGTTTCTGTAGCTATAAAAAGCTATACAGCTGGTTTTCTTGACGCCGATGGAGCGATTATGGCTCCAGTCGAGCACAATAAAGAGTCACGATTCAAACTTAGGTCTAGAATAGTAATCCGGGTTACGCAAATAAATCGAGAAGTTCTTGATTCATTAGCGGAAGAATTTGGAGTAGGCCTTGTAGTTAAAAATAGGGATTGTTACGAATGGATTATTCGCAATCAGTCCCATGTTGAATGGCTACTTGAGTCTCTCTTGCCCTATATAAGGGTGAAAAGAAAACAAGCAATATTGGGTCTACAAATTTTGAGTTTTACAATAAGCACAAAAGACGACCTAATAAGTGTAGCTGCATTAGCGGATACTTTAAGTTCCTATAACGTTAGATCCAAACTCCAACGTAATAGTTACGTCTTAAAGGTCCAAGAAGCATTCTCCCGTAACGACTGATCGATTTAGGTTTGGTCTAAATCGAGAGATGTACGCCTATTTAAAAAATTTAAGGGCGCATCACACGGCTTGCACCTATAACTCATTACAGTGATGTGATTGAGCATGGTGAAGGTATAGTCTGATACTCGTAGTAATGCGAGAGAACAACAATGAGGTCCCAAGGGTCCGGCTGTTCGCCGGTTAAAAAGGTACGTGAGCTGGGTTCAGAACGTAAATTATATTGCGTTCTACTACCGTAAGGTAGTAAATACGAGTGTTACATCACACATTTAATCGTATTAAATCTGACTAAAATCGGTGAAACCCCACCTGGATTTCGAACGATCCGGAGGGCAATACCGAGGGAAGTCTTCCATTAATTTGGAATGACCCCGTAGAGACTGGATCCCTATTTATTTAGGGTGAAGATAGGGCAATAAACAATACCAAGCCCTATAATACGTCAGCCCCTACTTACTTAAGGGTAAGAGGGTGAAGATATAGTCCGTGCCACCAGTAATGGTGGAATTACACGCGTGAGACAGTTCGGTTTATATCCGCTGTGGACGTTAGGAAACTTGAGAGGATTTAACTCTAGTAAGAAATTGCTACTTGGCACAGTAATGTGCCATGACAATGCGGCTAATAACGGTGAAACCTTCATATGTTTTGGTCTAGAATAGTTACAGATCGGTTCATCTGTAGTAATATTCACTTAAGGACCACTAACCTCTAAAAAGGCAATACCGTGGGAAGTCGATCAGGTACTGAGAAAGCTTACAAATAACAATATGAATAAGCTTTCAAAAAACAACTGCTTAAACTAGTTGATCTTATTTTGAGCATTCAAAATGAGAATTACGTTACGAAGCGTAAACGGACTAGGGAAGAGCTTTTGCAAGTACTTAATTTGACCCCGTAACGACTTGATCCTTCCTGGATCAGATAGAAGACAATTCAAAAAATCGAAGTCTTTTATAATACGCCGCTACCCTAACTTGTGTCTTGCAAGAAGGGTAAAGATATAGTCTGCTCCATCAGAAATGATGAAAAAAGTGACGAGAGGACCGAGTTGAACGCACCTCTGGTGTACCAGTTGTTCTACCAAGGGCATTGCTGGGTAGCTATGTACGGAACAGATAAGCGCTGAAAGCATATTAAGCGCGAAACTGACCTCAAGATTAGGTTTCCCTATGACCTCCCTGAAAGACGATCAGGTTGATAGGTGCAAGGTGTAAGTACGGTGACGTATTCAGCCGAAGCATACTAATAGAGGCATTGACTTTTTACGGTCTCTAAAGAAGTGGTCCATTCATGGTCATTTCTTTAGGGGCAGCAATTGACTAGTTTTTAGTGTTTACAAATCCGTTTGTATTTGCTACATTTCTTTAACACCGTGAACCGTGATGCTTGGACATTGACCAGCTCGGCTTAAAGCTTTAGGAAGAGATTGGTTGGTGCCCATAGCGCGAGGGAAACACCTGTTCCCATGCCGAACACAGCAGTTAAGCCTCGCAGCGGTTACAATACTTGGGGTTCACCCCTGGGAAAATAGCACGGTGCCAAATTTTGATTAAGACCTCCGTGAATGCGGGGGTCTTTTTCATCTCAGACACTTTAATAATGTAATATATACAATATAGAGCATAGTATTAGGCGTTTAACCCCTTAGCCTATCTTAAACATAGTATCAGGGGTTTAGCTCAATTAAAGCTCTAATGGTTGAAAATCTTACAGCTAGCCATAAGCATTTAGATGGTATATTATGTTTTAGCAGTAAAAACTGCTAACGCTAAAGCTAAATAAGAACATCATTTTCAGACTAGGTAGTTTAAAATATCTAGTTGACTAAGAAGCAATAGCGTGATATATTAACATATGAAACGAAAAGCAAAAGAGCTAAAGCAAACAATACGCAATAGCTCTTTTATTTTCGCAAATTATAAGGAGTAACAAACGTTATGGCTGGAACTAAAAATGGCGGCAAAGCTGCCGCTAAGACTAACAAGACTAAGTACGGCGCAGATTTCTACGCTCGGATTGGCGCTGCAGGCGGCAAGAAAGGGCACACTGGCGGTTTCTTCAAGAACCGTGAACTAGCCCGTATTGCCGGTGCTCGCGGTGGCCGCATTAGTCGTCGCAGCAAGAAAAACGCCTAAAAAGTTTACTTTAATATAGCGTTTTTAAATCTAAGACCGCTCGTCTCACTATAGAGACGGGCGGTTTTTAGAGCATTATAAATTCTGTTTCAGCTTTACGAGTGCGGTATGAACGGCAGAAGCGGGAAGGGGATACTTGCCAGCGGGCATGGCAATTGAAGCAACCGTAAGTACTACTTAGATCATTTTGGAGTGTATTAGTGCCACAGGCAGGACAAGAGCTCCGTTGGTGTAGCCAGTCGCGGTAACTGTCGAGACAGGTTTGGATATGCTCCTCACTGATCTCAAGCCCTAAACGTTTTGCCAACTCTTTGGCTTTCTCCCAAGCTGCTACCTCCATCTTAAGTAGCTCAATGTCGGACTTATAGCTTAAATGACCGAGTAAGGCATGGCCGGTTTCATGTAACAGAGCCCATCTACCGTCGGCTTCAATCTGATTCTCGGTGTAAGTAATCTTGCGTTCAGCTGGCGACCAGGCAAAACGCTCTCCAGGCATAAAATGGATGTCCGGCATGATTTTTGTTAGTTCGTTAATCATTTTATTGGCGCAAATACTTCTTTAGCATAATCATAGCACCCATAGATGACGGCGTCTTCAGGTCGTTTGGCGGCTTCAACTGGTGGCACTTGAAGAAGTGGGGTTTCGAGCTCTTTAAGGTATTCATTAAGAGGCTCGATAAAGCGATCGAGGTAAACTCCAACACTGCCTCCTATCACCACAACCTGAGGTTCTGTTACAGCAATAAGCTCAATTAGTCCTTGGGTGATGTTGCGAGCAATCTTGTCCCAAATCTCGGGATCTTGAATATCCTTGGCTTCACTACCAAAAGTTTCAACGATTGCCTTACCTGAGGCATAACGTTCCCAGGGTGTTAATTTTCCAGCGTGCTCAAACAGGAGCAATCTGCCACCACTATCGCCAATGTTTTGATCAATTATGCGGTCAACAACCAAGCTATAGCCAATACCGGTGCTGATTGTTAAATAGAGTAGTCGGGTGGGTTCTCTTAGCATTGCTTCAGATAGTCCTGCTAATTTTGCATCATTTTCGACAGCTACTGGACTGCCAATTAAGCGTTCTATATCTGCCTGTACCGGCTCACGATGCCAGGCGAGATTAGAAAACGAAACAGCAATACCGGTTTTACGATCGATGCTGGTTGCGGGAATACCAACCCCAACGGCCCTAAAGTCTTTAGTAGTAAAAGTGTCAACAACTTCAGCCAATTTACTGAGGAATAATTGATAATCTTGGGGGGTGGGGAACCTTTGACTTTGAGCAATAACGCCGCTATCATCCAGTACGGCTACTATGGTTTTAGTCCCTCCTACGTCGATGCCCAGATACATTATTTTAGTCTAGCATAACCTATGCGTATCGATAGATTATTGCCGACACAGGGCAATTAGCTATACTAACGTTATGGTTATTAAGCATATCCGTTTTAAGTCAGCCGCGTGGTTAGCCTTCGCCATCTTTGCGCTGAGCTTCTCTACGATGTCTAATGGAGTAGGGGCTGTGGCTCAACTGGTGGCTCAAGCCTACACTAGTTCGTCTAATCTTCAGCCCGGCATGATTGTGCGCCTTGATGCCAGCAACAGTGGCCAGGTGACAGCACTAGATTTGACTCATATTAATCAAATGCTTGGTGTCGTCATATCTGCGAATGAGGCAGCCCTAACTCTGAGTCAAGTGGCCCCAACTGCGCAGCAAGTATATGTATCTAATTTTGGCCAACACTCAGTATTAGTCACCAACCAGAACGGTCCAATTAATGTCGGTGACTATATTACTGTTTCGGCTTTAAGCGGTCTTGGCATGAAGGCGGATAGTAACGAGTCACTCGTTCTAGGACAGGCCGCTTCGGCATTTGATGGCGTCCATAATGTTCTAAGTAGCAGTAGCCTAACTAGCTCGACTGGTCAAAAGACAACGGTTAATATTGGCGCTATTCCAGTCGATATCAATATTGCCAACAACCCACTGGCGCAAGGATCAAAAGGCGTCCCAGCCTTCCTAAACAAGTTAACTAAGTTTGCGACCAATAAGACAGTCAGCGCTAGCCGTATCTATCTCGGCATGCTGTGTGTTGTGGCTGGTTTAGTAATTACGATCACCATAATTTATTCAGGTATTAAGAACGGCTTCATTTCAATCGGCCGCAATCCGTTAGCTAAACGGGCGATTGTTGTTAACTTGGTGCGAGTGGTAGCAATTGCAGTAGTTATCTTTGCAATTAGCCTAGGTGCTGCTTACGCAATAATCTCTAGTCAATAACGAAGTAATCAAAGACATAGGTCTGGCCTGCTTGCGGAGCGTTGTCTGAACAAATGCTAAATGCAGTACTGGTTCGGTTAACGTAATACGTTAGAGTAGCAGAGCTTGCGCCAATTGGCGTTAACAACATGTGTGGTGTGCCGCTAAAGGGGGTTGTAAACGTCACTGTTTCGTAGCAGCCAGCAAAAGGACTGCTGCCAGTATTAATCGTAAGTGTGCCAGCCGTATCTGATCCATTGACCGATGTTGTACCGCCATTACCAGTAGCCGATCCAGTAGTACGGCTAGGAATTGAACCGCTAATTAATAAATGATGTGAGAGAGTTAGATTGCCGTTTAATTGCAGTGCAGCGGTCGTTAGCTGGGGCGTGGACAGTGCTCCAGAGAAAGTGCCGTTGCCACTCACATTTATGCCGTTTTGGATTGTTAAACTACCTTGAATTGAGGCATTGCCGGCAATCGATAGATCTTTGCTGACTGCCAGCTGTGAGAGTTGCAGTTGTCCTGCTACTTGCAGCTGACCTCGGATAAGCACCTGAGAGCTAAAAATGGCGCTGCTTTGGACAGTTAGAACTTGGTTAGAGCTACCAATCGTGTCATTAGTGCTCGCTAAACTATTGAGCTGGGAAGCTGAAAGGTTCTGCTCTTTTAAGCTGACTTTGTTGCCGTTTTGATTATGGTAAAGCAAAATTGCACCCAAAATTAGGATGATTACTAAAATTAGAAAGACGGGTACATAAATTGACCAGTGCGCAGATAGGCGACGCCGGACTTCGTCTATTTTTTTACCTTTAGGTGGAGTTGCGGCTTGCGGAGGGGATACGGGTGGTTGACTGTCTTGATTATCACTGGGGCGGTACTCAAGTGATGATTCGGTGCTTTCCTTAGCTTCTAAACCTTTTTGCTCGTCTTGCATACAACACTTATCTAATTAATTTATATAATAATGACTATACTAAAAATTGCCCAAAAAGCGCTAACGGTTTGCGTTTTTGTGTAATTTTTCGCAATATATAGCTTATATGAGGAAAGTCAGTAAGCTGCTATTAGTCTTTGCGCTACTAATGCTATTAAGTGGGCTTGGTGTAAAGAATGCGTACGCTTGTTCATTGGATCAACAATCATGCTCAACGACTTATGGCGTCGGCAATTATATATTTGGTAGCGGGGGGTCACTAGACACTACTTGTTCAACTTCCTACTGCGCCGCTCAGACACTTGGCGAAACCAGCGCCGGCCTGACCAGTAGTACCGACTATCAGGCTTATCCGGGTTTTGAGGTCAACCGTGATCCGTCCCTGCAATTATTAGTCAATACCACGAGCGTCAACCTAGGCGTATTGAGTACAGTCGCTACAGCTACCCAAACGGCAACTTTTTCAGTAGAGTCTTACTTGTCTAGTGGTTACGTTATTGAAACCATTTCGCCTCCGCCTAGCAATGGCGTCCATACATTGGCGTCACCAAGCACCCCAACTGCCTCGGCCGTTGGCACGGAGCAGTTTGGTATTAACTTAGTTAGTAACTTAACTAGTTGTTCGCCGGCCGCTCCAGCCAATTTTGGTGCAAATCCAGCTCAGGTGCCGAGCTCGAGCTACAGTAATGGTGTTGCTGCTACTAATTATTCTCATTGCGGTGAATTCTTATATAATAATGGAGACACTATCGCTAGCTCAGCTACAAGTTCAGGCGAAACAGACTACACAATTTCATATATCGCTAATATTAGCAGTGTCACCCCAGCTGGCGTCTACAATATGAACCAAGTATTGGTTGCGCTACCTACATTCTAGGAAAAGTACCCATCTCGCCAACCAGTTATCCACAGCCTTATTTGTCTTAGTCTTGCCAAGACAAGCATAAGGACTTATGATGCGAGCATAAATTAAAAAATGAAAAAAAATAAAAAATGAAAAAAAATAATATTATTAGACGTGTCGGTACAGGCTTTATAGCTACAGTTTTCACTGTAGGATTTGCAGCGCCTTTTGTATTTATATTTGGCGGAACTGCAGGTGCAACTGGGGAACTCGAACCGCGCTCAATTACGATGAGCAGTTCAGCTCCAGGCGCAACTGGCGTAACCTATACGGCCAGCTTTAAAGCGGCCACTACGGGAACTGTTTCCGGTATGGTCGTCGATTTTTGTGCCAACGACCCAATTCCTGGAGACACCTGTACGACAGGGTCAGGATCATTAACTGGACTAACTATTACCACTAGTGACACCACATCACTTACCGGAACATGGGCTGCAACAAGCAGTACTGCCACACGAGCCGTATTGACCTGTAGCGCTACCTGTCCTTCTGTGACTGCCGGATCTACGGTCATTACAATCACAATGACCGGTATCACTAACCCAACACCAGCTAGCTACCCAGGTTCATTTTACGCACGTATCTTTACTTTCGCATCCGCTGCAGGCGCTACTGGTTACACCTCCACTAACCCAAGTGCCGGTGCTGCAGTAGTTGACCAAGGTGGTGATGCCTTAAGTACAGCTCAGACCATTAATGTTCAAGCCAAAGTTTTTGAAACGCTCGATTTCTGTGTCTACACAACTGCTTGTGGCACAGCTCCTGCTGCTCACCTAGGTACAGCTACGAACGAAGCTTTGAGCACAGCTAATACTTATGGAAGCTCGGCTGTACAGTACCAACTTGGTACCAATGCCCAAAACGGAGTCACAGTAACTATGACGGGTACAACCCTCTGTTCAGCCCTAACCCTTACCTATGCAAACTGCGAAGGTGCCTCTCCGGCTCCGACTATTGCTGCTCTCGGATCAACTGCCGTCGCAGCAGCATTGAACACTCCTCAATTTGGTATGTGTGCTGGCGTCGCAAGCTTTGCCGGCTCAGTTACACCTGCAACAACCTATAAGGGCGACTCTGCCTCTAACGCTTGCGCTTCCTTGACTGAAGGTACAGCGTACACTCCAGGTACCTCGCCACTACTTGCTACAAGTCAGTTTGGCTTTAACGATGCAAACTCAGCCGGTGGCACCAACTTCGCTGGCGGTAGTACGGTGGTGTCCTCAACCGGACCAGTAGCTACCAATACGGGCTACCTAACTTTCATTGCTAACATCAACAGTACAACCCCAAGCGGCATCTATAATGCCAACCTCAACCTGGTCGCAACCGCCAACTTCTAGACCAACCTTTAAGCAAGTTAAGGTTATATCATCTAGCAGGCTAAATAAGCCTGCTAGTTTTGTTAAATAGACTGCCAGATAGTATAATTTTCTCAAACGTAAGGACTAAGGGGAACAAAGAGCTTGAAAAGAAATATCCTATTTATTGCTAGTGCTGCCTTGATCTTAGTGTCCTCAGTTCGTGCTTTAGCCACTACCGCACCTTCTAACCCTGGAGCTAACGGTTATAACGTCGCACCTTTAATTAATTCACTGGTAGTTAACGAAGGTTCCACAACAACTATCACCCTATACATTCAGAATATTTCGCATGATGTTGAGCAGGTCAGCGCCATTGTTAACGATTTTATTGAAGCTCCATCAAATGATGGCACCCCAGAATTGTTGCTAAACGGCGCTAGCTCTAACTACAGCTTAAAGCAGTTTATAACGATACCGAGTAACAGTTTTACGTTAACCCCCGGCCAAGAAGAGAGCGTTCAAGTTAATATTACGATCCCTCGTAATACTGCCTCTGGTGGCTACTTTGCTGCTGTCCGGTTTGCTCCTAAATCTCTAGCTTCGGGCAGTAATGTTAATCTTTCCGGTAGCGTTGCAAGCTTAATATTCGTAACTGTACCGGGTAACTTGCATCAAGTCCTAAACATCGCAAGCTTAGGAGCAGGCGACAGTAAGGGGCATATCCACCGCTTGTTTACTAGTAATAAAGATATCTACGGCATTGTGTACTTTAAAAATACGGGCAATGTGCAACTTCAGCCCTTTGGTAACTTCGTACTGCGTGCTGGCAAGAAAGATCTTAGCAACACCGCAGTGAATAGGGAAAACCGCTATATTCTACCTAGTAGCGAAAGATTCTACACTGCAAAACTGAACGGTATTGGTTCGTTTGGGAAATACACCGTTTATGGCAACTTTGGCTATGGGTCGCGAGGTCAACTATTGGCCGCATCCGCCACTTTTTACGTCATTCCGCTCTGGATGCTGTGGACCTTTTTAAGTTTAGTTGCACTTCTAGTCTTAATTTCCATTTTCTATCTCAGGTATTACCACCGTTCGCAAAAATAAGGCTTATCTGCTTTTGTTTAGCGCTTTAGTATAAAATCGTTTAAGTTAAATTACGCCCAGCATCAAGTTTAAGATAGGTGTGCGTAGCTTGCTATTTTAAGCATAAACGTATAAGATATGCTAAAGGCAAAAACAAATAATTTAACAAAATGAAGAAGCTAGACAAATCTTATCCAAACTGGAATATTTGCTTACAGCGCACATTAATCTTGACGACAGATACCGCCAATAGTCGATTAACAATCCTAGGCCGTTGGCTTTAACCCGCTGAAGGTGCGCATGGTATGCATCGCCTAACAACCACTCCGGCCTTACACCGTTTATCTTTATGGGCAGCTGAGATTATGCCCCTGGCTGCCATACTGCTACTTGGCGTATCGGTAGCTTACGGCTCGACGGAACTGGGTGCACGAAGTATTTATATTGCCAATGACTCATCTGGCTTAGTAACTAGTTATGATCTAAACTTTTCGACAACCAGTAGTGAGCTTTTAGGCTCGATTGAGGTGCAATTTTGCTCTAACTCACCCCTCCTAACTGACAGTTGTGTTGTTCCAGTTGGTCAAAATGTTGCCGCTAGTACTATCGCCAGCCAGTCAGCGCCAGGCGATTTCACTATTTCTAATTTAACTAATGCTAACACCCTAATCCTTACGAGGACTCCTTCTATAGTTGCGGCCGGAACGTTGAGTTTTAATTTTGCCAATATTACGAATCCGACGCCGGAAGGGACTTTTTATGCTCGCATCCAGACCTTTCCGACTACGGATGCGAGCGGCTCACCGACTGATTACGGTGGAATTGCTTTAGATATTAACTCTTCTGTAGCCGTAAGCACCTATGTCCCGCCCTACCTCTACTTCTGTATCGGGGTCAGTATTGCTGGCATGGACTGTAATAATGCCAGTGGCAACTATGTTACTTTTGGAAATTTAACACCCCTAGCTACCAGTAGTTCAGCCAGCCAAATGTTAGTCGCAACTAATGCCCTTAATGGCTACTCGATTCAAGTTAATGGTAGCTCCATGACTTCTGGCAACAATGTCATTCCGCCATTATCTTCAGCTAGTGTCGCAAGACCTGGTATTGATCAGTTTGGTTTGAACCTGGTAGCAAATAGCCAACCGGCAATTGGCGGTAATGCGCAAGGGCCCGGTACTGGCTCGCCACTCCTACCTTACGCTCAACCGAACACCTTTAAATATACCAGCGGTGATTTAGTAGCTGCGTCGAGTCAGGCCTCTGATCTGCGTGAGTATACCATTAGCTACATTATCGACATCAACAGTAGCCAGCCACCCGGCTATTACGCAACAACTTTAACCTATATTGGCATGGGCAATTTCTAAAGCCCGTGCTATTATTTTTCTAACAGGTAGACAAAAACTAAGAGGGGTAAGCGCCAGATGCTTCGACGGGCAATAAAGATTTCAGCAGTCCTTAGTTTAGCTATGGCTCTGATTGCGCCATCGACGTTGGCAGCAACCTCTAGCTCACCAGCTCAAGCTAACGGCTTAAAAATTTCACCGGTTAGAACTGAGCTCAGCATTGCGCCTGGGCAGAGCAAAACCGTACCGATTTACATTACAAATCCAACCAAGAACCCAATCCAGCTCCAAGTCTTCATTAATGACTTTACGGCTAAAGGGGATAATGGCTCACCCCAATTAATTCTCAACACCCCCAGCAACTACCCGCATGGTTTATCGAGTTTCGTTGCGCCCATTAAGAATGTTTCTTTGCTACCTTATCAGACAGCAACTGTAAATGTCTTAATCACCATCCCGCAAGATACTTCCGGAGGCGGGTACTATGCAGCCGTCCGCTTTGCGCCAGTAAGTAGTACTAGTTCTCAAAGCCTAACCTTAACTGCGAATATTGCATCGCTAATACTAGTTAGCGTGCCCGGACCTGGTCTAAATGAGCAGCTCAATATCGCTAGTTTTAAAGTAGAGGGGAATAAAGGGGGATTCAGCCGCCTATTCTTTAGTAGAAACGGCTTAAAAGCAGTCGTTAAATTTACTAATAGCGGCAACGTTCAAGAGCAACCTTTTGGTAAAATAGTCGTCCAGTCCGGAAGTAAGACGATTCTGACCCAGGCAATTAATAATTCTGCATCTCCGGGTAGTGTTTTGCCAGATAGCTCACGCTATTTTAGTGTTCCAGTCAGCCATCTTAATTGGTTTGGCGAATATAAGGTTTCTGGGTACTTTGGTTATGGCAACTCAGGGCGCTTATTGAGCGCATCGGTTACCATATATGTCATTGAGGGCTGGTTCATAGTTGCAGTTGTTTCGGCCTTAGTCTTAATCGGCGTTATTATATGGTTGCTTGTACGCAGAAAACTCCATAAATATCATAATGCTCAGACTGCTTCATTAATCAGCGACAACAGGACAACATTAAGACCATGAAACGCCGTATAGGTAGTCGCAAGTTCACCATTTTTGTGCTGGCGGCGGTCTCGTTGTTGGGTTTGAGCTCGAGCGTCTCTGCAATCGGATCTTCACAGAACCCGCAATCTGGTTCTTTGGGACTTGAGGCGACAATACCGACTGCACCGCCAACGATGCCGGCAACCATCACCGTTCCATCTAGCGGGCAGACTTTTAGCACTATCCCGATTACGGTTGGCGGACTCTGTCCCAGCAATCTTCTAATAAAAATCTTTGATAACAATGTTTTCGTAGGCTCAACAGTCTGCTCCGGTGGCAGCTACAGCCTTAAGATCAGCTTATTCAATGCCACTAATAGTATTTACGCTCAGGATTTTGATGCTCTAGGTCAGAGTGGGCCACAGTCAAACACAATAAGTGCCACCTTTAATAGTGGCCAGTATTCAGCGCCTGGTAGCCAGGTAATAGTTTCTAGTAGCTATGCAGAGCAGGGAGCCAATCCAGGTCAGCAGCTGGTCTGGCCAATTAAGATTGGCGGCGGTACACCACCCTATGCAATCAGTACCACTTGGGGCGATGGCTCATCGCCAAGCCTAAAAAGTAGTGCGTTTAGTGGCACGATTAATATTAGCCATACCTACTCTACAGCTGGGATTTACTTTGTTGATGTAACAACTACCGACAATAATGGTTCAACTACTTTCTTGCCTTTGGTTGCGGTGGCTAATGGTCAGCTGGCCCCTAGTCACACTACTAACACCACTGCGCCACAAAGTAAGAACAGCTCGACTACTATATCTTGGTGGACATTTCTATTAATAGCCGTCGCATTGCTGCCAACCTTTTGGCTTGGTTCTCGCCACGGGCGTTCAGTATTAGCACGCAAGTTAGAGTAATTTTAGCTATTAGTTGCAGCGTTGTTATTATTGGCGCTTAAGGTGTTATACGCTATAATAAGATTTAATCTTTCTTGGTAGCTGTTTGGCAGCTACGTCGTACCACTGTTAGCTTAGCTGACAATGACACCGACGCAGGCGGCTATAAGATGCTCCCAGGAAGAAATACTTACGATAGGAGGCATAAAGGAATATGCCAAAAACAGCATTAACGATGGACGAGTTACTCGCCGCGAATGACGTTTCAGCCCTTAAGGCTGGTGACGTTATAGAGGGCACAGTTAACTCTATCAAAAAACACGAAGTCTGGATCGACCTAGGCGCCAAAGGCGTCGGTGTCGTGATGAGACGGGAGATCGGCCATGGCCAGCAACTAGAAGAAGGCCAGACTGTGACAGTCAGTATTATTGATCCCGAACTCGATGAAGGGCACGCCTTACTGAGTATGCGTCGCGCTGTAAAAGACCGCGGTTGGGAAGAACTGGAGCGGATTTTTGCAGAGCAAGAGATTGTAGAAGTCATGCCTTACGATGCTAACCGGGGCGGACTACTAGTTGAACTAGAAGGTATCCGGGGTT
This sequence comes from Candidatus Saccharimonadota bacterium, assembly GCA_027325485.1. Lineage (GTDB taxonomy): Bacteria > Patescibacteriota > Saccharimonadia > Saccharimonadales > UBA4665 > JAJZWH01. The sequence continues at coordinate 52,040 of DAIEFN010000003.1, read as the reverse complement.
TCTTGCCAGTCAGTCAATTAGCGGCGGGTCATTATCCGCGTGTTAATGGAGCCGACAAGGATGAAATTCTGCAGAAACTTAACGCCCTAACCACCGTGGCGCTAAGAGTCCGCATTTTAGATGTCAGCCGTAAAGAAAATAAGCTTATCTTCTCTGAGAAGGAAGCAATTAAAGATGATATGGCGGCCCGTTTAGCTGGTCTTAAAGTCGATGATGTAGTCGATGGTGTCGTGACAGGTGTGATTGACTTTGGCGCCTTTGTAAACGTCGATGGTATCGAAGGGCTAATCCATATTTCTGAAATTTCTTGGGAGCGGGTCGACAATCCCCGCAACTACGTGAAAGTTGGCGATAAGATAAAAGCGAAGATTATTTCAGTCGATAAAGACCGTCTCAGCCTAAGCCTAAAGCAAATGAGCGAAGATCCATGGCTGAGTGAAGTTAAGCAGATTAAAAAGGGCGATGTCGTAGAAGGTAAAATTACGCGCATTACACCTTTTGGCGCTTTTGTGCAGTTGAGCCCAAGCGTTGAAGCCTTGGTGCATGTTTCTGAAATGAGTAATGACGACAGTGTCGATCCCGAAAAACTGTTTGTGCTCAATGAAAAGAAGCAGTTTAAGGTGCTTGATGTTGACACCGAGAACCGTAAGATTGCATTGTCTCTCAAGCAAACTGTTGCTAAGAAATCTAAAGCAACCAAGTAGTAAAGCTTAATGTAGATGTTTTAGCCGTAAGGCGGAAAGGAGCGTCACTAAAGTGGTCACCACGATAGAAGTTGAAGATACAATCACCGTCGGCGCTCTCGCCGAACGGTTAATGATCCCTGTCACTAAGTTAATTGCCGAGCTGATGAAGAACGGTGTCATGGCGACGGTTAATGAGCGGATCGATTTCGACACGGCTCAGATAATTACGCAAGAGTTGGGTCTAGATGTTGAGCTTAAAGCTGGCGCCGACAAAACACTACCCCTGCGCCGCGAGAAACCAAAGGCCAGCGCTAAAGCAACAATTCGCCCACCAGTGGTGGCGGTGATGGGGCACGTCGATCATGGCAAAACCTCATTGCTTGATGCAATTAGGGGTTCAAGCGTAGCAGCCAAAGAAGCTGGTGGCATCACTCAGCATATTTCCGCCTACCAAATTGAACATAACGGCCGTCCCATTACTTTTTTAGATACGCCCGGACATGAGGCTTTTGCGTCAATTCGTGAGCACGGTGCACAACTAACAGATATTGTCATTCTAGTTGTGGCGGCTGATGACGGTGTTAAACCGCAAACCATTGAAGCCATTCGCTATGCCATCAATGCTGGTGTGAAAATCATAGTTGCTATCAACAAGATCGATAAAGAAGGCGCCGATCCGAACCGCATTAAACAACAGCTATCCGAACACAATCTACTAGTAGAAGAGTGGGGTGGCGATACAGTTGTGCTAACTCTGTCCGCTAAGACTGGGCAGGGAGTAAATGAACTGCTCGACATGGTGCTATTAGTAGCCGATGTTGAAGATCTGAAAGCTGATGTCGATGTTCCGGCTCGCGGTTTAGTCATTGAGGCACATGTTGAGGTAGGCCGCGGTCCGGTAGCGACGGCTCTAGTTGAATCTGGAATTCTAAAACCAGGACAATTTGTAGTTGCAGGTGCGACATACGCAAAAGTACGTAATCTCGAGACGCCAGAGGGTAAGCCACTAAAGCAAGCTGGTCCTTCGACCCCTGTCAGCATTACTGGCTTTAAGACCCTGCCAGAGTTTGGTGATGAATTTATAGCGGTAAGTAGCGAACGCTTAGCCCGCACGCAAGCCGAAACTGCTGCTAGTGAACGCCATACGACATCGAATCGGGAGATAACTAGTGGTGAGCTACTAAAGCTAATAAATCGCTCGCACGAATTGAGCGAATTAAATCTAATCGTTAAAGCTGACGTGCAAGGCTCACTAACCTCCGTTATAGACAGCCTCAGCGCGCTGAATACCGAAGAAGTTGCCGTGCGCATTGTTAGCTCTGGGATTGGCGCTATTACGGACAATAACCTTAGACTATCAATGACCACCGGTGCCAAAATTTACGGCTTTAATGTGATTGCGCCAAGTACCATTCGACAACAGGCCGTACGCGATCGGATTGAACTGCACCTCTATAACGTAATTTACGAACTGATTGACGATGTTAAGGCAGAGCTTGAAAAACTGTTGCTACCTCAGGTAGTTGAGACGGATTTGGGCACCTTAATTATTCGGGGCATATTTAATACCACCAAGGCTAATGTTATCTGTGGTGGCGAAGTAACAACCGGTAAGCTTAGCTTGCCCGCGCTAGCTAGAGTAAAACGGGGCAAAGAGTTAATAATGGAGGCTGAGCTAACCAACTTAAAGCGTGGCCCGACGGATGTTAAAGAAATTAATGCAGGCGAAATGTGCGGCCTGAGCCTTAAGACTGCCTCGCGCTTAGATTTAGAGTTGGGTGATCGGCTCGAAGTTTTCAGACGAGAAGTCAAACAGCGTCACTTATAGGGGCGCATTGCCACTTCTGCTACAATTTAAGAATTAAAGTCGGAGTAAGCCAAATGGCCATCAAACTAGACCATAACTTATTAATTGAACTCGGACTAGGTGCTTTGCCTGATGAAGAAAAACGTGCCCTGCTAAGCCACATCTATGAGACCTTAGAAATGCGGGTTGGTATGCGTTTAGCGGATCAGATGAGTAATGAGCAACTTGATGAATTCGAAAAGTATTTCGAAGCCAAAGATGATGCCGGCGCCTTTCAGTGGTTAGAAACAAATTTTCCAAATTATAAACAAATCGTTGAAGAAGAATACACCAAACTAAAAGAAGAGATTAGGCTATCCGCTCCGCAAATCCTGCAAATGGCAAATTCAGGAAACAACTCTTTGCCTAGTAATCCACCAGCTAATCAGAGCCCTATAACCCCGCCTACGGCACTTTAAGCAGTTTTCCTTAAAGCGGTCGACCCTGTAGATAAGCCTTGCTACTCATTTCTTTGCCACCTGCTGGAATTAGACGGTCGATCACCAGCAAATCTTGAGCCGTAGTAAAGGCGAGGGAACCAGCAACTAGTTTAATTTGTCCCGGGACTTCTTGCTCACCACTTATTACGTGTGCTGCAGTAATTATCACTGGCTGAGAGTTAATAGTAATCCGACTGCGTGGCCAGCCCTTAAAAGCGCGTATCGCTCGCTCTAAGGCAATTGCGGGCATATTTAGGTCTAGATGGCCAAGAGCCGCTTCTAGGCGCTTATCGTAGCTTACAGAACCACTTTGTGCTAATGGTTTAAGTGTCCCAGCGAATATTTGCGGTAAGACGGTTATAAGACGTTCGGCGCCAAGCTTACCTAAGCGGTCGGCTAACTGTTGTTTCTCCTCTTTACCCGTAAGTTTTAGACTAACTTGATCGTAGATTGGGCCGGCATCCATTGTACTAACTAATTGCATCAAGCTGACACCAGTTTGACTCTCGCCAGCTAGCATAACGGATTCGATAGGTGTTGGACCACGGTGCAAAGGCAGAAGGGAAGGGTGGACATTAATAATGCCAAACTCAAACAGATCAATTACAGCTTGCGGTACAATCTTGCCATAAGCTGCGAGTATGCCAGCTTGAGCGTTCAGCGACTTTAGTTGCGGCAGAGCAGAGCTTAATTGTTCAAACTCAAGCAAGGGAATATTAAATTTAGTAGCCTGCTCTGCAATCTCTGACTTGCGTACTTTGCGTGAAGGGTTATTAGAGCGCAAGGACGGATTAACAACTGCTACTACCTTATAGCCATTTGATACTAGCGCTTTAATGATAGGAGTATCTGTTGTTACTCCTGTGGCTAAGCGCTCATTGCCAAAGAACAGGATCGTCTTTGATGGTGTCATAATGAATCGCCTTTAATTTACCGTCAGCCTCTAGTAGATAGAAGGCCTCCGGATTGTTTTTAATGTGATCAATAAAAACCAATCCGTTTAAGTGATCAATTTCGTGCTGGAAAATGCGCGCTAAAAAACCCTCTGCGGTAATTCGAAATGGCTCCCCATCAAGCGACAACGCTTTAATGCGCACCTTAGAGTAGCGTTTCACTTTGCCGTATATGTCAGGCACGCTTAAGCAGCCTTCGTAGTCTTCTGTTAGCTGGCCTTCTGCCTTAGTAATTTCGGGGTTAATAAAGACCTGGAAGGTCTGATCTTCCTTATTTTCAAAGTCGTTCCTAACCACGATTATTCGGTAGGGGCGATCAATTTGAATTGCCGCCAGGGCCACCCCTACTTCGTGTTTGCGTGAAGCATCCCAACTAAGGGTGGCGCTTTCCATATCCTCGACTACCTGTCTAATCTCAGAACTGATTAAACCGACCCGCATTGAGCGTTGACGCAAGTGTACGTTCGGTAGAGTTATAATGTCTTCTTTAGTTAGGGCCATAGTTTTAATGTAGGTTATTGTACAGCTATATCTCTAAAGTTAAACAGCTTTAGATGAGATCATTAGGGTCAATATCCCAACTCCAACCACTTGGCAGATGATGAATAATCTCAATTAATTTACTGCGTTTATCTGCTCGGACTACTATTTGCCAGCGGTATTTACTAGCTTGTTTTTCATGAAAAGCAGGTGCCGGTCCATCTACTTTAACTCCAGCTAAACCACTAGCCAGAATCTGCGCTGCCTTCTCGGCACTTTGAGGACTACTGCGGGAGAGCGTCAGTTTTAATAAATGCTTATATGGAGGGTAACCAAAGGCTTTACGTTCCTCAAGTTCAGACTCATAAAACTGCTTCCAGCTATCTGTAGTGGCAGCTAATATGGCACCAGCTTCAGGCTGGTAAGTTTGAATAATAGCCGTGCCTTTGCGGTGGCCACGTCCAACGCGTCCAATGACCTGGCTAAGCAACTGGTATGTCCGTTCGCTAGCGCTGAAGTCCGGTATTTGCAGAGAGGTATCGGCGAGCATCACACCAACGACACTTAAACGGGGCAAGTCTAAGCCTTTCGCTAATAACTGCGTACCAACGATAATGTCTGCGCCCCCGTCTCGAATTTCTTTGTAGCGTTGTTCGAGCCGTTCCGATCTAGCCTGATCGCTATCGAAACGCACGATTTTAGCTCCAGGAAACAAGCGTTCAGCTTCTGTGACGACCGCCTTCGTGCCAATACTTAAGTATTTAACCTCTGGTAGTTTACAATCCGGGCAGGTGGTGGGCGCGGCGCTACTATAGCCGCAAACGTGACAGCGCATGCTATGGCTATCCCCGTGATAAGTCAGGGGAAGGTCGCAGCGTGGACAGCGGGCTTGCCAGCCGCAGTTGCCGCAGACTACCGCTCGAGCTGTGCCACGCCGGTTAAGATAGAGCAGGCTTTGTTCACCCGCCGCTTGCGCTACGTTAACGGCTTCAATTAAGGAGTTAGAAAAGTAGGGGGAGCGCGCAAAAGTGCTTCTATCCCGACAGTCCACAACGATTACCTCTAGTTGTGCCGTCGAATCCTGTTTTGCTAGCTTGGTCAATCTAATAACTGGCTTATTTCTAGCTTGAGCTAAGAAGTAATCACTAACAAGTGGGGTGGCTGAGCCAAGCACTAGTTTAGCGTCTTGGATTTCACGCAGATGTGCTGCCACTCTGGAAGTAACATAATATGGTGCTTGTTGTTGCTTGTAAGCTGGCTCGTGCTCTTCATCAATGATGATTAGGCCAAGTTTCTTGATTGGTGAGAAGATAACTGATCTTGGGCCAATCACGACAACCGGATTAGTTTGAGTTAAAATAGCAGCCCAACGCTCGGCTCTAATCTTAGGGGAAAGAGTGGAATGCATTAAGATAACTTGTTGCGCAAAAACCGCTCGAAACTCACCTTCCAGTTGCGTCGTTAAGCTAATTTCAGGGGTCAGGATAATAACTGAGCGACCTCGGGCTAGCTCTAAAAGCGCTAATTCCATATAGATTCTGGTTTTGCCACTTCCGGTGCGTCCGTGCAAAAGGTAGGTATCACTAGTCTGCATTTTAGCGATTGACTCAAGTTGCTCAGAGGTTAGTTTTGGCAAATGAGTGGTTGAGGTTTGAGCAGCTGACGCTTCGGGAAGAACCTCCTTAAGGTTCATGAGTCCCGGAGGCACAAACTGCTGCGTAATTACACCAATCGGGGAAGGGTAGTATTCATGGAGCCAGCGCATTAATTTCAGAGTACTGTTAGGTAATGCTGGCAGGTCGCTTACACTTGAGATGAGCTTAGTCTTCATTTTTGGCCGTGACGCCTTAGCCATCACGACGGCGCTGACCAATTCATCCCTAAGGGGTACGCTAACAATTTTACCAATAGCAATCGTGTTATTTGAGCTATAGGTTAACCCTGCATTACCGCGGTAGTGATTACTGCGCACCCAGACCTCATAAAAGTACATATCCGTAATTATATTGGTTTTAGATCAATATTGCTTATATGAAGGTGCAAAAAACTCCTTGAAGTAAACTGAAAGAGTAGGCTATACTTACACTAAGTTGTTTGAATAACAATAAGGAGATCGGATGCTAGACGTTTTTATTACTTCGCGTGTACGACGTAAAATAATCGTTATCTACGCAAAGTATCCTGACTTTAAGACACATGTGCGTGGTCTTGCTAAGTTGATCAAAGAAGACGCTGGAAACATTCAGCGCGAACTAAAGCGTTTAGAGAAGGCCGGTTTCCTTACTAGTGAAAAGCAGGGTAACACAAAAGTTTACTCAACCAATAAGCAGTACCCAATCTTTAAAGAGCTGCAGAGCATCGTGCTTAAGAGTCAGCGCACTAATCAAAAACGTACCTAAAAATATTCACTGCCTAAACAAACATATTTTTAACTACCTAGGTTTGCGCAGATAAAGATTACTTCTGGAATAATTCTAGCTAGTCCAGTTTATATTGAAGGTTACAGCGGGGCGGCGTAGCTATTGACCTCACTGACTGAAGAGAAATTATTAATCAGGTTTACATAAGAAGTACCATATCACTATCGAACTCATCAATCCCTGGGAGATTTGGCACACCGTACGAATACTGTGCCAAAATATGCACAGAAGAAGCGATGCTAATGTAGTAAACCTTCACACTGGTTTGCGCTGTCTCGGTTAAATAAGGTAAAATAGTTGCATATGATTCAAGTATCAAGAAAAGATTCCAAAGAGTCTTTAGAAAACATGCTTCGACGGTTTAACCGGAAAGTCCAGCAATCTGGAGCTTTAGCTAATGTCAAACAAGGTCAGTACTTTGAGAAACCAATTAGCAAACGCGACCGCAGAGCAAAAGCTATAATCCGCCAGGAACGCAAAGCTTTAAAGATCAAACGGGCTAAGTTAGGACTGAAATAGGTTCTATGCTGGAAGAGCGACTCGAGCAGGATATAAAAACCGCGCTCCTAGCCGGTGATAGTCTAAAAGCCAATACTTTGCGTGGATTAAAGAGTGCTTTGCTCTATGCAAAAGTTGCTAAAGGTAAAAAGGAAACGGGCTTAAGCGAGGTCGAAGAGATTGCGGTGCTTTCTAGCGAGGTTAAGAAAAGAAATGAAAGCGCTGAACTATATCTCCAGGGAGCAGCTAAAGAACGAGCAGCTAAAGAGCTGGAGGAGAAGGCGATTATCGAGACCTATCTCCCAAAACAGTTAAGTGAAGCCGAACTAATTGTTATTGTAGACAGAACTATTAGTGAACTTAAAGCGAGCGATATGTCTTGTATGGGTCAAGTAATCGCTAAGATTAAAGAGCTCACAGCAGGTGGCGCCGACGGATCCTTGATTGCGGGCTTAGTTAAAGAGAGGCTCAAGTAAATGATCCTACTTATGGGGCTACCTGGCGCCGGCAAGGGAACACAAGGGAAAATTATGGCCGACCGGCACGGCATGCACTTAGTATCGATGGGTGAAATCATCCGTATGTACGTTACGGGAGAGCGTCGGGTTGGCATGCTTTCCGGAGAGTTACTTGATGATCAAGAAGTCATTGCCTTGTTGGATCAAGTGCTGGGCGGTATCGTCAATAAAGAACTTTGTGTATTAGATGGCTTTCCAAGGACAATTCCTCAGGCTGAATGGTTGCTAAATAAAGCAAAAAAAGAGAACTTTAAAATTAGTGGCGTTATTCATTTAGCCGCTGATGAAGCAACGGTGAAAACACGATTACGCACACGTGGCCGACTGGATGATCGAGAAGATGTTATCGATGAGCGTTTCCGTGAGTACAATCAACTTACTAGGCCATTACTGGCTTGGTTTAAGGAGCACGATATTGCTGTTTTCGATATTAATGCCGAGCGTTCGGTCGACGCCGTTAATGACGACGTAACTCGTTCGCTACATCTATAACTATTTAATTCCTAAGGCCTAAGCAGATTTTAATAAAATGACTACCCGTGTTAAAACCGCCACTGAAATCTTAGCCATGCGCGAGAGTGGTCGCATGCTGGCAATGATCCTAACAAAGCTTGAGGCAATGGTTGAGCCAGGAGTTTCAACTAAAGATATAGCCGTAATAGCCCAGCGGGAACTAAAAGCCTTAGGTGTCGCTGCGCCCTTTCTGGGCTATCAAGGATTTCCCGACGTTATTTGCATCTCCCTAAATGACGAAGTCGTTCATGGTATACCAAAGATTGATCGGATTATTATGGATGGTGATTTAGTTAGTTTAGACTTTGGCGTTAACTACCGCGGCATGATAACCGACAGCGCCTTAACCCTAATTGCTGGTAAGCCGAAGAACTCCCGAGTAGTGGATTTAGTTAAATATACTGCCGCCGCTCTTAATGAGGGTATAGCCGTAGTGAAGGATAATATTCGAACCGGAGATATAGCCGCCGCAGTGGAAGCTGTACTAAAACGTCATAATTTCGGCATTGTGCGTGATCTAGTCGGACACGGAGTCGGACACGAACTACATGAGGATCCGAACATTCCAAACTATGGACGCGCCAATACTGGTCCTTGGTTAAAAGCCGGCATGACAATTGCAATAGAACCTATGGCAACTTTAGGTAGCGATCAAGTAATTCTAGAACCAGACGGCTGGACAGTACGCAGCAGAGACCGTTCACTAAGTGCGCACTTTGAGCACACAGTTCTGATCACTAAGGATGGTGCGGAAATACTGACACTAAGGTAGAAAATTTTCTCTGATTGCATAGACCGTACAAAATAAGCAAAGTATTAAATTAATCTTAATTTATTTAATCAAACTCTAGCTAGATTAAATAAGGCAAGCTAAGCTTTAGATATGCCAAAAGTAATATCTATTTACGAGGGAAAAACTCAATTCTCAAAGCTGATTAAAAAACTCAAGCCAGTGAAGTTATATATATTGGTGCCTATAAGCGACCCCAAGCGATTCCGGCTCCAGCACCCATAAAGAGAACTATAAAAATTGGTATCTGGGCACATAAGAAGAAACATAATGCATACGTAGACGAAAACCTTATTGGTTCTGATTCAGAAATTAACAATCATTTCGAAAATAGTGTTAACCAGAAATAGTTATGCCCGTAGTTGGTCGAAACTTGATTCCAAACTGCCGAATTGCCACGAATTAGTTATCTATGGATCGAATGGAAACAGTAAGAGTAGTTGACAATTTTGCATATATTGAATACAATGTATACATGCCTACAATTCAATATACTATACGCAATATTCCCCCTGTCGTTGATCAGGTTATACGGAAACGATCCAAGCAGACAGGCAAGTCGTTTAACCAGACGGTAGTTGAGCTGCTATCTTTACAAACCTTAGGGAGCTTAACACCTGAAGCTGATCCTAGTTTCGATTGGCTTTTTAATAAAGATAGCCTCGACAGCTCGTTTGATGAGGCCATAGAAAGTCTTTCTCAAGTAGAAGAGAAGCTCTGGCAATGAAATTTGTCTTAGATACCTCAGCGTATTCGGGTTTTAACCGTGGGAATCAAAAATTGCGAGCTTATTTTAAACCCGAAAACGCAATATTAGTGCCCCTGATTGTGGTCGGCGAACTTAGAGCTGGATTTGCTGGCGGTACTAAAAAAACTGAAAACGAACAGTTGTTGCTTAGATTCCTTGATGCCCCGAATGTTATAGCCATAACTATCAGTGACGCAACAACAACCATGTTTGCAAACATTTATTCGCAACTGCGTAAGTCCGGTACGCCCATTGGAACAAATGATTTATGGATAGCCGCACTGGCGCTTGAATACGATATGTCAGTTCTAACTACCGATAATGACTTCTCTAAAATTAATAATCTAAAAGTCATTCAGATTTAGATTAGCCTGATTTGTTCGTAACAGGCACTATTTATAAGCAGTCAAACACAGGGATTACCTTGCTCAACATAAAGTGTTAGCGTTATACTTACGACAATGCGTGATTCGCCAACTAATTGTTTCGTCGGACTAGATATCGGAACCAGTCAAGTCCGGTGTGTCGTCGGCATGATTGATCAAAACTCTCCTGGTAAGCTATCTATTATTGGGCATGGCTCAGCTAAAAATAGCGGTATGCGTAAAGGTATGGTGGTTCATGTTGATGACGTTGCTGAGGCTATTATTCAAGCAGTTAACGAAGCTGAACGGATTAGTGGTCAACAAATTCGTCGGGCCACAGTAAACGTAAACGGCTCGCATGTACTTGGCTTCAATTCCAAGGGAGTTATTGCAATCAGTGCGGCTAACCGTGAAATCGCAATAGAAGACCGGATAAGGGTTGAAGAAGCGGCAACTGTAGTCTCATTACCAGCTAATCGTGAGATCATTCAATTTTTTGCGAAAAGTTATTCACTTGATGGACAGACCAACATCAAAGATCCAGTTGGTATGCAGGGTATTCGTTTAGAGGTAGATGCGCATATCGTAACCGGTGCCACACCTAACTTGCGCAATCTAGCTCAAGCTTTAGATAAAGCCGAAGTCAGCCCCGCCAATTACTCTGTCTCAAGTCTAGCCGCTGCCGAAGCAGTTTTGAGCCGGCAACAAAAAGAGGCAGGCACCCTGGTATTAGATATTGGCGCCGGCACCACTAATCTTATTGTGGTCGAGGACGGAGAAATTCAGCACGTCGCAGTTATTCCAGCAGGCGGCACTAACTTAACGAATGATTTAGCAATTGGCCTTAAGACCGATTTAGATGTGGCCGAAAAGGTTAAACTTGAGCACGCCTCGCTTTTGCCTGAGCATCAGGACAAGAAAACAGCAACTGTTAGAGTTAATAAGCAGTCCTATAGTTTTGAATTTGGCGACATTGCCATGATTACGGAAGCTCGTGTTGAAGAGCTACTTGAGCTAGTAGATAAAGAACTAATACGCATTAAACGCTCACGTAAACTACCCGGCGGAGTTGTTCTGACTGGTGGCACAGCCGCTTTACCAGGACTATCCGAATTTACTAGAGAGAAATTGCAACTGCCCGCCCGCGTCGGCAAAATACAAAATGTTGGCGGTTTAGTGGACACTGTTGAGGGTACTGCTTATTGCACGGTTGTTGGGCTAATGATGCTTGATATGCTACTTTTGCCAAACGCTTTACTACCCCAAAATGGTGGTCTAGTTCAGTCATTTGCGTTTGCAGACAAGTTTATTAAACGCTTTATTAAGAAGTAAAACTAGCTAACGAACAAAAAAATTGTCCGCCTCGTTGATGTATTAGATGTCGTGAACAAACGCCAGACGATTTAGTTGCGCGCTTAATTTAGCAACTTTTGTAACGTATACAATTTTTGTTGACCTTCGTTGTTTCCAAGGTATACTGGGAGTAGAAATTAGAGTCAGGGAGATTATATATATGGCCCAGGTCGTCGAGCCCGAGATTGAAACGTTCGCTCAGATTAAGGTAGTCGGAGTCGGCGGTGCCGGCGGTGCAGCAGTTAATCGCATGGTAGATGCCGGTGTCGAGAATGTTGAATTCATTGCCATTAACACTGATGCTCAGGCTTTGCATCACTCTAAGGCAAGTAAAAAGGTTCATATCGGTAAAGATACGACAAAGGGTTTGGGATCAGGTTCTGACCCTAAAGTCGGTCAGAAAGCAGCGGAAGAATCGGCTGACGAAATCAAGAAAGTCCTGCACGGAGCCGACATGGTCTTTGTTACCATTGGTGCCGGCGGTGGTACCGGAAGTGGTGCGGGGCATATTGTTGCCAAATTAGCTAAAGAAGATGGTGCTTTAGTGGTTGGCTTTGCGACTAAGCCATTTGCGTTTGAAGGTGACAAAAGACGCCGTAATGCCGAGGAGGCAATTGATAAATTACGTCAATCAGTCGACACCCTGATTATTGTGCCAAACGACCGCTTATTGCAGACGATTGACCGCCAGACTCCATTAGTTGAAGCTTTTAAGGTCGCTGATGACGTACTGCGCCAGGGAGTCCAAGGCATTTCCGATCTTATTACCGTCCACGGTCTCATTAATCTTGACTTTGCTGACGTTAAAACCGTGATGGTTAATGCTGGCACGGCGTTAATGGGTATTGGTCGCGCTGGTGGCGATGAACGCGCCGTTAAGGCCGCTAAACAAGCCATTGAGTCGCCCTTACTCGAGGTTTCGATTGATGGTGCCCGGGGCATTCTCTTTAACGTTATTGGTGGCGACGATCTGTCAATGCACGAGATTAACACTGCCGCCGAAGTGATTACTTCGGCTGCTGATCCAGAAGCCAATATTATTTTTGGTGCAACAATTAACTCCGAGTTGTCCGGTGAAATTATTATTACCGTAGTCGCAACTGGTTTTGACGCCAGCTATTACGCTGAGCGTCCAAAGCAACTCAGCTTTAAGGAAGAAAAGCATAGCAAAGATTCACTTGTGCCGGCCGACGAAGACGTGGCGATGAGTGGAATCGATACTGACTTAGATGAAGTCGAGAGTGATTTCGTCACCGAAACGCATGACGTGCCAAACATCTGGACTATTAATGATGAGGACGAAGAAGAGCATAAGCTCGATTCAAGCGAACATGAGACCTTAGATCATCATAAAGACGAAGAGATAATGCACGAGACTTATGTTAGTAGCAAGCTAGATGAGGACCTTGAGAAACCATCTTTCTTGCGCCGCCTAAGCCGCAAACATAAAGACGAAGAAGTCGACGAAAAAAAGTAAATAATACAGCGTCAAATCTATTGCAAAGCGCTATAGCTAGAGGTATATTGGTGTTACCAGGCGCTATATATGGGAAAATGGCATAAGGCGCTGGTGTACTTTTAAAAAACAAATATCTTACCAAAAGAGCGAAAAAATATTAGAATTTAGGCAAAACGGGCAACGCTTTTTTGGGCGAGAAGGAGGTGCCTGAAGGAATGAACTGTAATAAATGCCAAAGCGATGACATCCGAGTGATTGAATCGCGCGATGTGGCAGACGGGCAAGCAATCAGGCGCCGTCGAATGTGCAATGCATGCGGCCAAAGATTTACGACATACGAGCGAATCGAGCGGCCACAGCTAATTGTGATTAAACATGACGGGACGCGTCAGCTGTTTAGCCGGGAAAAGTTGCTCAGTGGGCTGTATAAGGCTTGCGAGAAAACTCCAGTGACCAGCGTGCAGCTCGAGCACATGGTAACCGACATCGAGGACAACCTTTATGCCTGTGGTGACCAAGAAGTCAGCTCGGCCTCAATTGGTGATCTCGTTATGGAGCGCTTGAGTTTACTTAACGAAGTCGCCTACGTACGCTTCGCTAGTGTTTACCGTCGCTTTAAGGATATTGCAGGCTTTGAACAAGAGCTGTCACACATTCGCCGGCAAAATCGCTTGCATAAGCCAACTCAAACTGTATCGGATTGAACGTTCTCCTTGTTTTATAAAACGAGATTATGAACCAAGGAGAGCTTTCAGGAAGCGTTAGATAAGATACGCTTTTTGACAACTCTAACAAAAACCCTAAAATAATTAAAAACTAAAAAGAGCTTCATAGAGTGGGCAAGGGCTATAAAGTGTGAGGAGCCCTATGACTAGCTCTAGCTAAATAGAGGGAGATATTAATATGGGACAAGCAACCGATTTAGGTGCAGGCAGAGTATTTACTCCTGCCAAAAGTAAAGCTTATGATCAACTAAAGTGGGAAAAACGACACTCACTGCTAACTAATCCGCAGACCAATGAAGTGGTTTTTGAGCAGAAAGATATTGAATTTCCGCTCGGATGGTCACAAAACGCGATTAATATTGTGGCGCAAAAATATTTCAGCGGCACACCCGGCACTAAAGAACGTGAACACTCCCTTAAGCATTTAATTGATCGGGTAGTCGATACAATCACTACTCATGGTATGGAAGTCGGCTACTTTGAGTCCCAAACTGTAGCTGAAGATTTTAAAGAAGAGCTTAAATATATCCTAGCAACACAACGAGCTGCCTTTAACTCACCAGTCTGGTTTAACATTGGTGTACCGACGCGCTCACAGCAAGCTAGCGCTTGCTTTATCTTAGGTATTGAAGACACCATGCAGTCTATTTTGAATTGGTATGTTGAAGAAGGCATGATCTTCAAAGGTGGATCAGGCGCTGGTATTAACCTCAGCCCATTGCGCAGTAGTCTTGAGCAACTTAGTAAAAGTGCCGGCACCGCAAGTGGTCCATTAAGCTTTATGCGCGGCGCCGATGCTAGTGCTGGCGCCATTAAGAGCGGCGGTAAAACCCGCCGGGCCGCAAAAATGGTGATCTTAAATGTGGATCACCCGGATGTTTATGACTTTATCTGGAGCAAAGCAATTGAGGAACGCAAAGCACGCGACCTCGAGAGTATGGGCTGGGACATGACCTTAGATGGCAAGGACAGTTTTTCAGTTCAGTACCAAAACGCCAACATTTCAGTTCGGGTTACTGATGATTTCATGCAGGCAGTAGAGAATAAGGCTGATTGGGATCTTAAGGCAGTCACTACCGGCGAAACGGTCCGGACCGTAAAGGCGAACGACCTCTTCCGCCAATTCGCTGAAGCAGCTTGGGAATGTGCCGATCCGGGAATGCAATTTGATACTATCATTAACCATTGGCACACTGCACCGAATGCCGGGCGGATTAATGGATCGAATCCGTGCAGTGAATACATGCACCTCGATAACTCAGCTTGTAATCTTGCCAGCCTCAACCTCTTAAAGTTCCTAAGAGATGACGGAACATTTTTAATTGACGAATTTAAACATACAGTTGAGTTAATTTTTACAGCTCAGGAAATCTTAGTTGGCTACAGCTCATATCCAACTGAGAGTATTACTAAGAACGCGCGCGCTTACCGTGAGCTTGGCATTGGTTACGCTAACCTTGGTGCGCTCCTAATGGCCCAAGGATTGCCTTACGACAGTGACGAAGGTCGCGCTCAGGCATCTGCTATTACTGCTCTTCTAACTGGTCATGCCTATGCCACTTCGGCTAAGATGGCCTCTAAAGTTGGACCTTTTGCCGGCTTTAACAAAGACCGCGAAGCAATGATCCGAGTGCTAAAACAACACCGAGCTGAAGTTTCTAAGATTGATGCAAGCCTAGTTAGTGAGGATTTGCTTAATGCTGCCGCTAACGCTTGGGATGAAGCAGTTGAGTTAGGCGAGCGTTACGGTGTCCGTAACTCTCAAGCCAGCGTGCTTGCTCCGACTGGCACCATTGGCTTAATGATGGACTGCGACACTACTGGCATTGAGCCAGACCTCGGTCTAGTAAAGGTTAAGAAACTAGTCGGCGGTGGTTCGATGAGTATTGTTAACCAAACCGTGCCACGCGCCCTGAAATCGCTCGGCTACAGCAAACAGCAGGTGGACGACATCATTAAATACATTGATGTCGAAAAGACGATCGTAGGTGCGCCGGAGCTTAAGAGCGAACATCTACCGGTATTTGCTTGTTCAATGGGAGACAATTCAATTCACTACCTCGGTCACGTTAAAATGATGGCAGCTGCACAACCCTTTATATCTGGTGCGATTTCAAAGACGGTTAACATGCCTGAAGAAGCTAGCGTTGAAGACATTGAACAGCTCCACTTAGATGCCTGGAAAATGGGCCTTAAAGCAATCGCTATTTACCGCGATAACTGTAAAGTTGCCCAACCATTATCGATGGCTAAAAAAGACGGTGCGAAAGAAGACAGCAAAGCCGATAACAAGATAATTGTTAACGGACCAGCGCGCCGCAAACTACCAAAAGTCCGCACCAGCCGAACCTACAAATTCCAAATAGCAGATTTAGACGGCTATTTCACAGTTGGTGAATATGAAGACGGTAAGCCAGGAGAACTATTTGTTAACGTCAGTAAACAGGGGAGTACACTCAGAGGATTGCTGGACTCCTTCGCAATATCAGTCAGTCTTGGTTTGCAGTACGGTGTACCACTAAAGCACTATGTCCGAATTTTGCGTGGCACTTCATTTGCGCCAGCTGGCGTAACAGACGATCTAGAAATTCGAACGGCCAGTTCAGTAACGGATTACATTGTCCGGCGGCTTGCTGCAGACTATCTGAGCCTCGATGACCGCTTAGAGCTAGGTCTTGCCGATCTCAGTGAACTGATGGCGCCAGATGCGCAAACATCCTTAAATGTTGCCGTTGTCGCTGAAGCTCCAAAAGAAGTGGCTAAGGTTAAAGCACCTATTGTGACGCAAAGCGAAATTCCTAAGTCCGAAGTCAGTAGTAGTGTCCCAATTGTCGATCACTCTGCGCCACTCTGCTATAACTGCGGCAACGTTACTCAACGTTCAGGTAGTTGCTATGTCTGTACTTCTTGCGGCAGCACAACCGGCTGTAGCTAGATAGAGGTAGCGTGCTAGACTAAGAGCATGAAAGTGCTTGTGTTGTATCAGCCACGCTCGGAACATCGTATTGTCATTGAAGAACTGATTCACGAGTATAAAAGACTGTATCCTGGCTCAACGCTAGAAGTCTTAGACGTGGATCAGCCGGATGGCATCGCAATGGCGAAACTTTACGGTGTAATGCGTTATCCTAGCCTATTAGTTTTGAGTGAAGACGGGAGCTTAATTCAGCATTGGGAAGGCGACGATGCCTTGCCTCGGCTTGACGAAATTAACTACTACGCTAGCTCAAATCTATAGCAGATGTTAAAATAAATTTGAAAAGTCCGTTTGAGCAGTTATCAGCTGCAATGGATCGGGAAGAAACATCATAACTGAAGGTTAGATGAATTAGAACCCGCGGCAGTAAGGCTAAATACCTTATGAATTAAGCGCTTTTGAGTAAGACCTCAAAGGAAATCGGATGGTACCGTCCCATAAAGTAAATATTTGGGATTCCGATGCCCTTGAGGTTTATTTATTTTATAAGGAATCATGTTTTCAAAATGAAGTTTAAGCAGCATAGTCGAAGACAGCCAATCGAGTACGAAAAGGACTTGGTTAACTATTGGCAGGAAAATAAGGTGTTCGAACGCTCGGTAGAAGAACGCCCTAAAGACAATGCCTATGTCTTTTATGATGGCCCGCCCTTTATAACCGGCATTCCACATCACGGCACTTTGCTCTCCAGCATCGTTAAGGATGCGGTACCTAGGTATTGGACGATGAAGGGTAAACGCGTTGAGCGCGTATGGGGTTGGGATTGTCATGGTCTACCAGCAGAAGTCTTCACAGAACAAAAACTGGGCATTAAAGACAAACGGGATATTGGCACTAAGATTAGTCTAGAGGACTACATCTTAACCTGCCGCGAAAACATGGTCGTAACTGGCAACGAGTGGGAGTCTACGATTGAGCGGATTGGGCGTTGGGTTGACTTTAAGGGTGCCTATCGCACTATGGATAAAGACTACATGGAGTCAGTTTGGTGGGCATTTAAGAAGCTATATGATTTAGGCAAAATATATGAAGGCGAGAAGGTACTGCTGTACTGTATCCGCGATGCCACACCGATATCTAAGGCTGAAGTCGCGCAAGATAATTCCTACCAGGATGACACCGACCCGTCGGTTTATGTGAAGTTAAAGTTGAGTGGTACTAAATCGACCTATCTTTTGGCTTGGACTACTACACCCTGGACGTTACCCGCCAATACTGCCGCTGCTGTTAATCCTAACTTAGACTATGCCGAAGTCGAGCTAGAGGGTGAACGTTTTATTTTGGCCGAACAGTTACTAGATAGAGTGCTCACTAATGAGAAGCACCAAACGCTCCCGTATAAATTAATTAGGCAGCTGAAGGGCAGTGAGCTAATTGGCAAAAGTTACGAGCCGCTGTTTGAGGATTACGGTAAAAATGCACATCAAGTTTGGGCTGCTGATTATGTCAGCGTTGATGAGGGTACCGGAGTAGTGCATTTAGCCCCCGCTTACGGTGAGGAAGACTTTGAGCTAGCGCAGGCAAATAATATACCAATCGTCTCTAACTTGGATGATTACGGAATCTATATGAGCGGCGAATGGGAAGGCATCCAGGTCTGGGAAGCTAATCGGCCAATTGCTAAAGAGTTACATAAACGTGGTGTGGTTTGGAAAATAGATTTCATAACGCACGCCTACCCGCATTGTCACCGCTGTGCTACCAAGCTAATTTACCGCGCTCACCCGAGCTGGTTTCTAGATGTTAAATCGCAAAAAGAGCAGATGCTGGAATTAAACCAAAATGTGTACTGGTTTCCGGAGCATATTAAATCTGGTCGTTTTGCTAAAACCGTTGAAAGTGCACCAGATTGGAATATTAGTCGCGATCGTTTCTGGGCTACTGCTATGCCAGTCTGGAAGGGCGTAGACGGTGCCGGGAAAGAGCAGATCAAGGTTGTTGGTAGTTACGCCGAGCTAAAAGAGTTGTCTGGAGTTGAGCTGGAAGATTACCACCGCCCGTGGGTGGATGATATTAGTTTTACAATTGACGGTGTTAAATACGAGCGCATCGACAAAGTTCTCGACTGTTGGTTTGAGAGTGGCAGCATGCCGTTTGCACAGTTCCATTATCCATTCGAGAATAGCGAAAAGTTTGAGCATAATTTTCCGGGCAACTTTATCGCCGAGTATGTCGGTCAAGTTAGGGCCTGGTTCTATTACTTGCACACTATCTCGACTGGATTATTTAATAGCAACGCTTTTAATAACGTCATTGTAACCGGTACTTTAGCTGGTAACGACGGTCGTAAAATGAGCAAGAGTTACGGCAATTTCACGGATCCGAACGAACTAATGGACCGCTATAGTGCCGACGCACTACGCTTTTTGTTACTGAGCTCTCCAGTCTTAAATGCCGAAGATTACTCCCTAATTGACAAAGATATAGCAGATATTAGCCGGAAACTCAGCATGATTTGGAACATCTACGATTTTTTTAGCCTCTATGCTGATGTTGATAAGTGGGAGTGGGATGCTAAGACTAACCTTGAACAGCCAAACTCATCACATATCCTTGATCGTTGGATTATTTCAAGAGTGCATCAGTTGAACCGTTCTATTGACGACTCGATGCAGGCCTACAATTTGCCGGGCGCATTAAAGGAAGTGCTGCCATTTATCGATGATGCCTCAAACTGGTATGTCCGTCGATCTCGTAAACGCTTCTGGAAAACCGAAAACGATCAGGATAAAAACCAAGCCTACGTTACTCTGCATTACGTATTAGTTCAGTTGGCGCTACTGTTAGCACCTTTCGTACCTTTCTTAAGTGAGGAGCTCTATCGTTTATTGACTGGAGGGGAGAGCGTGCATCTTCTGAGATGGCCTGAAGCACAAGCTATTGATCAAGACCTTATAGACGAGATGTCGGCTGCTCGAGCCATCATTAACGAAGGTCTCAGGCAGCGTGCTGAAGCGGGCATAAAAGTTCGCCAACCCTTAAGTTCAGTTAGTATTGTGCATAACAAAGCTGCGATGAGTGATGATCTAGTCTCAATTATTGCCGAAGAGCTCAATGTTAAAGAAGTTAAAGTTAGATTAGATAGCGGATCGGGTCAGGTTGTAGCTGCTATGGATCTTCGCATTACAGCCGAGCTCAAACGCGAGGGTTTAACACGAGAAATAATCCGTAATGTCCAAAATGCTCGCAAGAACGCAAAACTGCAAGTTGATGATCGGATTGAACTCCAGCTTGGCACCAAGGATCAAGAATTAATGGCGGCTTTTGAGGGTGAAGCTTTGACTGAGTTAATTAAAAAAGAGACCCTAGCCTTAACAATAAACGCCAAAGAATTGACTGAGGCTTACGCTGAAGCAGTTAATATTGAAGGCGCTGAGCTAGGTATTAAATTAAAGAGAGCAGCTTAATAGATAGCAACGTGGCTTTCTTTTTGACACTAACACCTTATATCTGTTAGAATCTATCGGTAACTTCGAAGACATCAAGGACTAATATTATGAAAAAAGCAGTTATCTCTACCGGATCAAAACAGTATCTCGTTGCTGAAGGCGACGTACTTGATGTTGAAAAACTTAAGGACGCTAAGAGCATCGACTTTGAGCCTCTGTTAATTATAGATGGTGAAGAGGCGAGCATTGGTGCACCGTTCGTTAAAGGCGCAAAAGTTAGCGCAGATATCATCGACGCCGACAAGCTGGCTGACAAAGTAACCTCGATTCGCTATAAGGCCAAAAAGCGCGTTCATAAAGTGCATGGTCACCGCCAGCACTTATCGACCATCAAAATCGTAAAAATCATTTCAGCTAAATAACAGAAAGCATTTCTAAAACTGTCTGTGGATAACTTTGGGGGACATGTTTTGCTGTAGTCAAAAACTCAACTAAGGGCTGAGAACGTTGAACTAAAGCCCAAAACCGCTTAAGGGGTTAACGAGTCGTCAAAAGTGACTTTAATGCAAAAAAGTCAACGGGCAAAGGGTCAAAACATTGCATTTTTTATACCACAATACGCATGCAAAAATTACTCAAAAAATGCTTGATTACTCTTTAGGCAGGGTAGATACTACTAACTAGGATTGGATGGTCCCTGGCCTTGGGAGACTCGCACCGGTCCTGTACCAACAAAAATTGGTTAAAACAACAAAACAAGCCTTATAAATAAAACCAAAGGCAAAAACTCAACTAAAGCGTCAGTAATGGCGCAAAACGATTACAGGGGCGCTAGATCCGAGCTACAAGCGAAGATAGAGCGTCCCTTAAACGTTTAGAGGTACATTTTTAGGTTATACTATTAGAGAGAAGTGCAAAATTAATCATTAGCAAATGGCAAAACACATAATAGCAGTCTTAAATCAAAAAGGTGGCGTTGGTAAAACGACAACAGTAGTTAATTTAGCTGTTTATTTGCGGAAGCTAAATAAGTCTGTACTAGTGGTAGATATTGATCCTCAGGGTAATGCTACAAGTGGCTTAGGCATCAATAAGACGTTAATCACGGCCTCAACCAAAGAGTTAATGCTTGGTGCAATGCCAATTGAGCAGATTGTGCTGCATGTTGAGGCAGGAGTTCACCTCGTGCCGACGGGGCAGGATTTAGCTGCCTTAGAGGTTGAGTTAGTAAATGGCGCAAACAGAGAATACCGTTTAAGAAGAGCTTTAGAACGTAGCAATTATGACTACATCATTATTGACTGTCCACCGTCCCTAAGTTTGCTTACGGTCAATGCCTTAGCTGCAGCCGACAGTATTTTAATCCCAGTTCAGGCCGAATATTACGCCTTAGAGGGTCTAAGTCAGCTTTTAGAAGTGGTGCAACTAGTAAAAAGTGGCTTAAATCCAGACATTGAATTACTTGGTGTATTACTTACAATGTTCGATCGGCGCAATACGCTAGCTGAACAAGTAAGGTCTGAGGTAGAAAATCACTTCGGAGCAAAAGTTTTTACAACAGTTGTGCCACGCAATGTTCGCCTGGCTGAAGCACCAAGTTACGGCAAGTCAATTCATGGCTACGATAAACACAGTAAAGGCGCGCGGGCATATCAATCACTAGCTAAAGAAGTCCATAAACGTGCCACAGGCATCTAGAGAAAGCTAGTATTTTGGTTATGCTATAGTTAATCTAGAAGTATAGAAGATTATGGCTAACAAACAGAAACACGGGTTAGGGAGCGGTTTAGCGGCGTTAATTCCGCAGGATATTGATGCCAGCATGCTAGGTGAGACCCTAGAGAAAATACATAAATTAGCGCTTGAGGTCATTGAATCGGCTAAGGATCAACCGCGAAAGCACTTTGATGAGAGTGGTCTAGCTGAACTGGCTGCTTCCATTAAAGAGCACGGTATAATCCAGCCGATTGTCGTTGCGCCAATAAAAGACGGTCGCTATCTGTTAATTGCCGGCGAGAGAAGACTAAGAGCTTCTAAGCTAGCCGGTCTAAAGACTATCCCAGCTGTTGTTAAAACAGTTAAAGAACTGGAACGGCTAGAGATGGCTATGATTGAGAACGTGCAAAGAGTTGATCTAACGCCCATCGAACAGGCTATGGGTATTGAGCATCTGCACCAGCAGTTTAGTTTGACTTATGATGCAATCGCTAAAAAGCTCGGTAAGGCAATTTCGACAGTGAACAATTTGGCGAGGCTATTACAGCTGCCAAAAGAAGCCATTGAAGCATTGAATAAAAAAATTATCACTGAAGGTCATGCCCGTTCTATATTGTCACTTAAAGATTATCCAGAGCAGCAAAGGCAATTACTTAAGAATTGTATTGGTGGGTGGAGTGTCCGACAGGCCGAGCGTTATGTTACATCAATTAAAGCTGGCGTGCGCGATGAGCGCGAAGCTAAAGCCCGGGTTTCCTTAGAAACTGCCGAGACAAAAGCGTTAGGTAAGCAATTAGACACCCAAGTCCATATTAGACGGATGGCAAAAGGTGGACGTCTTGAAATAATCTTTAGTAGTGATGCTGAACTACAGCGTTTGATTGAGCGGATTATTCGAAACTAGAACAGTTTAGTTTTGGATATTGGCAGGATCCGAATCACCAACTGTCCGACGACTTGAGAGGTGTTAATTGGACCGAAAATGCGTGAATCACAGGAAACCTGGCGGTTGTCACCCATTACAAATAGCTGATGCGAATTTAGCTGTACGGTCTCGCTACGATTAGTGTAGGGAATAAAGCGTGTTTTGTTATAAGCTAGGGTGTTGTCTGGCTGAAGACCATTTGGATGAGCATGATTATAGATAGTAACGACACCGTTTTTAATGACTACTTTATCTCCCGGTAGTCCGATAACGCGCTTAATTAATTGACGTGTTCCAGTTTGATCGCATTGCGATAAATTGTTTTCGTTAAAGACTATGACATCACCACGCTTAGGAACGTATTGATGGCCGGTAATCATAGACCAGGTGCGAGGCACTTTCCAGATAATTAACTTGTCCTGATTCTGAAGAGTTGGTTCCATGCTTGGCCCATCTACTGCATATGAGCGGAAAACAAAACTCGTAATGGCTAGTGCGAAGACAAAAGCCATTAAAATGATGCCCACAAAGCTCAGTGCGTCACGCCAGCGTGAAGGGGCTTTCGGACTATCGAAGGATGATGCTTGTTTGTGGCGTTTGAAGGTCATGCTTATGTTGTTCAACTATAGCATGCGTCTTTCCAGCAAACGAATTCTAAAGCAATCAGCTTAAGTATTATGTAGTACTATAAGAAGCAAATGGATGACGTGTTGAGGCGACTGAAGCCGACAAAAGGCTTTTCATCAGTTGCCCATAATTCACTACTAGTGGCTTTGCCCTTGATTATATTTGCTCTAGTGAGACTGAATCAAAATCAGTTTACGCAGTTAGCAGTTGCCCTTGTGG
This sequence comes from Candidatus Saccharimonadota bacterium, assembly GCA_027325485.1. Taxonomy (GTDB): domain Bacteria; phylum Patescibacteriota; class Saccharimonadia; order Saccharimonadales; family UBA4665; genus JAJZWH01. The sequence continues at coordinate 28,393 of DAIEFN010000003.1, read as the reverse complement.
TCTTAAGCAAATGGCGCATGTTCGCGGTTCGCCCACGCTTCTGGCTGGCTAATATTAGAGCCAATGCAATCGATTTAATTGTTGGTATATCGGTAGTTATTTTCATGCTGCACAGCTCGACTGCTTGGATGCAGCTAATCTGGGCTGTAGCTTACGGTGCCTGGCTGATTTATTTAAAACCAGCAAATGGTGGCCTAAATATATCGATTCAAGCTGGTGTCGGACAATTGGCCGGCCTAAGTGCTCTCTATCTTGCTTTCTCATCTGCGCCAATATATGGACTTACTTTTATAACTGGTCTTATCTGCTTCTTAGCAGCCCGGCATTTCTTTGACGCCTACGAAGAGAGTTATTCGCGGCTACTGAGCTATCTTTGGGGTTATTTTGCAGCCGCTATGGCTTGGGTGCTGAGCCATTGGCTGCTGTATTACGGCGTCTTGTCGCAACCAACCATTATCTTATTGTCTATTGGCTATGGTATAGCAGCGCTTTATTATCTTGATCATAACGGCAAGCTAAACCGGGCCCTAAAACAGCAGATAGTCGTCGCGATGCTTTTAATTGTTTTAGTTGTCATCATTTTCTCAGATTGGGGCAGTAAAGTGGTCTAACTAGTTAAGGTTAGTAGGAACTACTGCAAATATGGACGATCAACCAAATAATAACAAAGCGCAAAACACGCGTTCTGCGAAGACCATTACTATAACCATACCCAAACTCCCAAAGGTGCGAGTTAGGCATCTAATTAGTAGTGGCCAGGTTTGGTTTATGGTATTTGTACTAATTTTCGGAATTATAGGTGGTTTTATAGGTGGTTTGATTGAGTCAGCTGGGTTTAAGGGCCAACTATTAACTTCTTCAACATACAGTAGCCAACATCTAGTCACGAACAGTGCTAAATTAGTGTCCAGTATCGCAAAGTCACTTAGCCCGGGTGTAGTTAGTATTAGTGCCGTTACTACAACTCAGACGTCAAACTTTTTTGGCTTCTCACAACCCGTGCAGCAACAGTCTGCTGGTACGGGCATAATCATTTCGAGCAACGGCTTAGTACTGACTAATCGGCACGTAGTCCCCGCTGGTACAACATCAGTTAGTATTACGCTCGCTAACGGTACCCAATTAAGTAATGTCAGTGTCGTTGGGCGCACAGCAGCTAGTGACAGCTTAGATATCGCAATTTTGAAGATCAATAATCTTGAGGGTCAGACTCTTACGCCATTAGTACTTGGTGATTCTTCTCAAGTCCAAGTTGGTGATGGCGTCATTGCAATTGGCAATGCTCTCGGACAGTTCCAAAACACCGTAACGAGCGGTATCATATCTGGTTTTGGTAGAAACATATCTGCTAGTACAAGCGGCGGTAGCAATGTCTTTGGATTTTCAAGTGGTAGCACTAGTACAAGCGAAAATTTAAGCGACCTCTTCCAGACTGATGCTGCAATTAACGAAGGTAACTCTGGCGGACCATTAGTTAATTTAAACGGCCAAGTGATCGGCATTAATACAGCAATTGCGAGCAACTCTCAAAACATCGGCTTTGCGATACCCATAAATGAAGTTAAGGGCTTAGTTAAATCAGTCATTACGACTGGAAAATTTGAACGCCCATTTCTCGGCGTGCACTTCATTCTACTGACGCCAGCGCTCGCAAAGACCAATAAGTTAGCTGTTACTCAAGGCGCATATATACCAAAGTCTACTAGTACATCAGCCTCCGTAGTGGCTGGTAGTGCTGCCGCTAAAGCTGGTCTTAAACCAGGCGATGTCATTATGAAAGTTAATGGTGTAGCCATTAATCAGCAGGATGATTTAACGATGTTAATTGACCAGTATCAGCCAGGAAGTAAAGTTACGCTGAGCGTTATGCGCGGTAACCACGTACTTACACTGCACGCTACTCTAGGTACGCTACCTTCCTAGATCTTGACGTGATGCTTATAGACTTGAATAAAGTCGTTAGTTGTTAGCGTAAGATAGCCAGCATTGGCTGCAATTTGGCTTAGGTTTATGTGTTGTGGTGGCATTGCTTCCGTTAAGACCCAGTCCGGCGGTTTCTCTAGTTGTGCCAATTGTTTAAATAGTTGACGGTAAAGTTTTAATCCGTCCGGTCCGCCGAAAATGGCGATGGCTGGTTCGTGTGTTGCCGCTTGGTTAATCTGCCAATCGTCAGGTACATAGGGCAGGTTGGCTAAAACTAATGTTTTGCCATTATTCCAGACCGTCTTTGGGATTTTGCTCGTCAGATGGCCACCGTAAAAGTCAATCTTCTGGTTGTGTTTAGCTGCATTCTTGCGCGCCACGACGAGACATTTTGGATCGATATCTACGCCGAGTGCGACAATATCTGGTTTTTCAAGCTTAGCGGAAATAATCAAAGCTCCGGAGCCTGTGCCAATATCTATGACAGTTTTGATTGCTGGCTCGTGTTTAGTAATTGCTAAGAACTCGTCAATCAGAGTTTCACTTTCCGGTCGTGGCTCTAAAACACTTTGATTAATGTAAAACTCTCGACCATAGAACTCGCTCTTAGAGCGAATATAGGCGAGTGGCAAATGTTTAGCGCGTGCTAAAACTTTGCGTTTGTATTGCCGAAGCGTACTTTCGCTTAAGCTTTTATTCGGCTCGCTAAGTAATCGGGCGCGGTCAATCTTAGTTGTATCTTCTAGTAGCACTAACGCATCTAAGTGAGCGGTGGCAACATTAGCTAAATGTAGCTTCCGCTCGGCCCAGTTTAGAGCGAAGCCCATGTGACGTTCCATGACGAGTTTAAGAGCCTTGGCTTATTAACTCGTGCTCTGCAGTGCTAAGTGCATCGATCAGGTCATCGATGTTGCCGTTTAGGGCGCCACTAATATTGCTGCGTGAGTAGTTAATGCGGTGATCTGTAATTCGATCCTGCGGAAAATTATAGGTTCGGATTTTTTCACTTCGGTCGCCACTACCAATAAGTTTGCGCCGTGCATCAGACAGCTGTTTTTGCTCTTCGTCGATTTTGTGCTGAAGCAAGCGACTTCTTAGAACGCTCATCGCCTTAGCTTTGTTTTTAATCTGCGACTTCTCATCCTGGTTTGAGACGACTAAACCAGTTGGCAGGTGGGTTATTCTAACTGCTGAGTCAGTCGTGTTTACGCTTTGGCCACCGTGGCCGCCACTACGGTAAACATCAACCCTTAAATCTGCTGGATTTATTTCGATATCTGTCTCCTCGGCCTCAGGTAGTACTGCAACAGTGGTAGTTGAGGTATGGATTCGGCCTTGACTCTCAGTGAGCGGTACGCGTTGCACGCGGTGCACACCAGCTTCATATTTCAAATTGTGGTAGGCGTCTGGGCCTTGTACCGCGAACGTAATTTCTTTAAAGCCACCTGCAATGCCTGGGTTTTCATTAAGGAGCTCAACTTTATAACCATGCGTTTCAGCCCAGCGGCTGTACATTCGAAACAAATCAGCCGCAAACAAGGCTGATTCGTCACCGCCAGCGGCTGCCCTAATTTCAAAAATAACGTTTTTACTGTCGTTTGGATCTTTAGGCAGAGTTGCATCTGCAATCTGCGCCTCTACACTAACCAGCTTAGGCGTTAATTCATTAATCTCCTCGCTGGCCATAGTCGCGAGATCTTTATCTGGATTGCTGAGGAGGGAGTTGGCTTCACGGATCGCATTAGTCAGGGCAGTGTGTTGATCAAATAAATCAATGATGGAAGCGATTTCGCTACGCCGTTTGGCAAGTACTGGATAAGAACTGTCACTAAAAATAGCTGGGTCGGCCAGTCTCTGCTCAAGAACTGTAAGCTCTTGCCTAAGTGTCTCCTCGCGTTGATCCATGTTTCTTATTCTACTATGACTATATTGGCAGTAGACAGCCAATCGTTGGCTGAATTCCAATAAAGATTCTGTTAGTTAAGCTTGTTCAGTGCTGGCTTCGACTTTAGCGGCTTTACGTCGAGCTTGTTTCTTAGCCGCATTAGTACGTTGGTCACGAGCTTTAGAAGCAGCAGCCGTACGTGCTCGGAATTTATCGACACGACCTTCAATGTCAAGAATCTTCTCCTCACCCGTAAAGAATGGGTGTGATGCTGAACTGACATGAACTTTAATGAGCGGGTATTCATTGCCGTCGTCCCACTTTGTAACTTCTTCGCTAGCAGCAGTTGAACGGGTTAGCAAACGCCAGCCGTTGTTCAAATCTTCAAACACGACTAGGTGGTAGTTGTCTGGGTGTAAGTCTTTCTTCATAACAGGCATCTAATATATCTTTTTATGCACAGATTAGCAAGACTTGGTTAGCCAGGGCTCAGAATATTGCTTTAAGGTAGCTCTAGTTCATCTATGGATTTGACTCATATGGTATTTTGTGTTATTTTAGTTTTTGTTTAAAGAAAGTGATAAAGGAAGTGATTATTATGGCTGAGCGTGAATTTGAACAACTTGGTGGGCGAGAAATGAAAGCACAAGCTTCACAGCTTGAACTTAGGAGAGATGTGCTGGAAAGTCTCGTTGGTGAATTAGAGTTTATCCTTCAAGAAGAGATACCTGACGAAAGAGTAAGCGTTTTGTACCAAGAAGCTAAAATAGGACAAGAAATAGGACTTGAGCCCGAAGCCGCGGAGCGACGCGAAATTGTTTCAAAAGCATTTAAAGTTTTCGGCGTTTTGCATAAGGCTATAAACGAAGGCCTAATTAAGACTCATAGCGACGCTAGAGATCTAGCTACGGTGTTAATGAACTATCAAAAAAGTCCCGGAGGAACAATTTCGTATTTACGAGGAACCAAAAAACAGTCCGCTATTAGCGAACCAATTCCCCCAAGAGCTTTAATCAATGCAATTGATTTGCATACAGATATTATTGATGCTTGCTTATCAGAAGACACGGAGCCATCTTTAGCCCAAGTAATTTTATCTGCAGAATCCCTCGGAATTAATTTGAATGATCCAATAATAGACGCTGACTCTCTATATGCAATTTCTTCTGGAATCTCGCCATTCGATTTCAAGAAAACAATTACCCGTTCTGACGAATATGGTGATACGTATAATAGTGTTCATCGGATACATGCTTTATCAGTAGGCAAAACCGTGGTTGGCTTTGCACTAGCAAGCCCGGACGATGTAGGGCCTGACAAAGAAATGCAGTGGGCTTTTGAGCATCCAGACGAAAATCTTCCAATTGATCTAGGACTATTCATTTAGACTAAGCTAGCAAATAAGTCTTGGTGTAACTTCATAGAGAGACTATAGAATGCCCAGTTACGAATTGCCTAATCTTGAGAATCCCTTTGAAAAGCTTGGTCTGTCGCCAGATATTGTTCAAGCCATTACGAAACCCGGCGATCCGGAAATAGTAATTGAAGCTATTAAAGGTTTCCATAGAATTATGAGCAGAGTCTTGCATCCTGATGCCTACTCTGGCCTTAATCGGCCCGATACAGAAGCTGCTTTTATAGCTGTCCAATCCTCCTTTGATAAATTAGAAAGCATGGATCCAAACGATGTTATGAGTCTTGCGCGTGGCTATGCATATCCGAGAAAAGGTAGGCGAAGGAGCACTGAGATTAGTAGCGATACTCCTAGTAGCCATTCAATTTTAAGCGAAATTATTGAGAGTAATCCAAAAGACCTAGCTCCCTCCTTTAGCTTAGACCGTCGTATTTTCGTACAACGAAGAGAGCGTCATAAAGACGATGATGGTCATCATAGTGCGGTTCGAAAATCCGCTGACAATACATTACTTGTATCCCACTATGACCTTAAGTCAACAACCATTAGTACTAGCGACGTTTCTAGCCTTTTACCGTTAGATGATGCTTTTACAGCCTTGAAGACACTTTCAGTAGTAGAGAAATCGGTAAACTTAGGTACTCGCCCTCAACAGGAGACGATTACTCATAAGTTGAAACTCGAGATGAAAGAAGATGGCAGTATGGCGCTAATTAACTCTAATGGGGATGTACTACCGATAGAACTTAAGGAGTTTGAAGCAGCAGGCTTATTAGAATCCCCTGGGATATATAGTTTTAGCTTCGAGTCAAATACTAATGCTGACGGTCTATCAGTAATTAAAGATGGTGATTTTAACCGTAGTTTTTATGCAAAACTTAGCAGAGAAGAAGAATTAGATGCCAGGCTAATCGGTACTCTAGATTCAAAGGCTAAAAATTTTGTGTATCAAGAAGGTAATAGAGATATGTATGGTTCAACAGGTAGTATCTCATTTGTTAGTAAGGTAGGTAAAAAAACTCTCTCGTATTACGGTGTTTCAATACCCAAGAAACAGTACCCTAGCTTAGAAAGATACTTTGATCTAAAACTCAAAAAAGAGCGACTTCTACTAATTGCCAGTGGGCCGGACGCCTTTGTTTATAACAAAATTGTGGATATATTTTAAAAAATTTGCCATAAACAAGCTGTCTAGGGTTAGAACAATTGAATGACCCCCAATTATTACCTTAAGGTAATCACTAAAACGTTAGACTATATTTCTTGGTAGGCAATTTACTAATAACGATGGCTAAGCGCATCATTAAGCATTGTTATTACTAGAGCCGCAGTGTCAATGATGTATTGAGTAAGCGCAATCTTATTGATAGAAGTGAAACACCTTGCTATAATTAAAACCAATATTAACGAAGCAGACTAGAGAAAAGCGTTCCTCTCTTTTTAGAAGGATATCTCTAACATCCTAAAAAAGAGCGCTAACTAGTCGAAGGTATTTGATACAAAGGAACGCGGAAGGGAATCTATAACTAATGGCTAACGATATAAACATGAAGGACTTGCTGGAGGCGGGAGCGCACTTCGGACACAAAACTAGTCGCTGGCACCCAAAAATGGCGCAGTACATTCACTCTAAGCGTGGCGGGATTCACATTATTGATCTCGCAAAGACTGTTGAAGGTATTGAGGCGGCCACGCATTTTATAAGCACGACAGCAGCCGCTGGCAAACAAATTCTATTAGTCGGTACAAAGCGCCAAGCCCAAGCTATTGTTAAAGATGCTGCACTTGCTACTAAGCAACCTTATGTCACAGAGCGTTGGCTCGGCGGTATGTTAACAAACTGGAATACCATCGGTGCCCGCGTTAAGCATCTTAAGGATCTTGAGTCTCGGATGGATTCAGGTGAAATTGCAAATCGCTACAGTAAGCTGGAAGTCCAACGTTTCCAGGAAGAAATCGATGAGTTAAACCGGATCTATGGTGGTATCAAGGACTTAAATGGTAAGCCCGGTGCAATTTTTGTGGTTGACGTAATCAGTGAAGCTAACGCTGTGCGTGAAGCCAACCAGATTAAAGTTCCAATCGTCGCCATTGTTGACAGCAACGCTGACCCAACACTAATCACTTATCCAATTCCAGCCAATGACGATGCTATTAAGACCCTGTCATTAATTACCGGTTATGTTCAGAAGGCAATCGAAGAGGGGATCGCGAGCAGAACTGCAGCCACTCCAGCTGCTGCGACGAAGGAAGGCTAATTGGATGGCAGTAGATATTGCTTTAGTTAAAAGACTGAAAGATTTAACTGGTGTCGGACTGAGTGACGCAAAAGCGGCCTTGGAAGCGGCAAAAGGGGACTTTGATGCCGCGCTAAAAGAAATGCGTGCCAAAGGCTTAACCAAAGCCGAAAAACGTAGTGAACGGATGGCTTCTTCTGGGGTGATTGGGACCTACAACCACGACAACCGGATTGGCGTACTAGTTGAAGTAAATTGCGAAACTGATTTTGTGGCCAGAAACGAAATCTTCACTAACCTCGTTAAAGATTTAGCAATGCACATTGCAGCCAGCAACCCACAGTACCTAAGTCGTGAAGCGGTACCAGAGGCTGACGTTAAACAAGTGGAAGCTGAATTAACTCAAAAGGCGACCGCCGAAGGTAAGCCAAAAGACATGATCAATAAGATCGTAGCCGGTCAACTCGACAAATATTTCGCTGAACACTGCTTACTAGAGCAGCCATTTGTTAAAAACCCAGACATGACGGTTGGTGATTATGTTAAAGAGCATAATGCTCGTTTAGGTGAAAACATTGTTGTGCGGCGTTTTAGCCGCTTAGCGTTGGGCGAAGCTAACTAGAGGAGGCGGTTAAAACAGCTATGGATACAGCAAGCGTTATTAGTAAAGCTGAGACTGCATTTAGTGCAGCACTTGAACATCTAAGCAATGAGTTGTCTCGACTACGTACCGGTAGAGCGCACTCAGGTATGCTTGACGGTGTTACAGTTGAAGTTTACGGTACCCAAATGCCGCTCAACCAGGTCGGTAATATTACCGTGCCTGAGGCCCAACTATTGCAAATTACACCTTTTGACCCAGCTAATTTACAGGCTGTTGCGGCGGCGATTAGAAATAACCAAAACCTAGGGCTTAATCCAAGTGACGATGGTCGGGTGGTGCGGGTGCAAATTCCACCTTTGACCGAAGAAAGACGACGCGAGCTAGCCAAGCAGATTGGCGAAAAAGTTGAAGAGGCAGTAATTCGCATGCGTACTGCCAGACATGACCTATTTCGACAATTGGACAATGCCAAAAAGGAAAAGCAAATCAGCGAGGATGATGTGCGCCGAGCCGAGAAGGTGATTGACGAACGGATGAACGCTGTGCGCGTCCAGATGGATGCTGCCGCTAAGGCAAAAGAGGGTGAATTGCTCTCGCTTTAGTAGACGCATCTAAGAAGAGCAGTGGGTAGTTAAGCTATAATCGGAGGGTAAATAATCTAGATATGTCGATCTTCATTTTTATCATCGGGATATTACTATTTATTTCTTTAGTGATCATTCATGAGCTGGGGCATTTTTGGGTTGCGCGTAGAAACGGCGTGGTGGCTGAAGAATTTGGCATCTTTTTCCCACCAGCATTATATAAACGCAAAACCAAGAAAGGGTGGATCTTTTCGATAAATCTTTTGCCACTTGGCGGTTTTGTAAAACTCAAAGGTGAGCACGACAGCGATACTGAGCCAGGTAGTTTTGGCGCCGCTACGCTCTGGGTGAAGTCTAAGATTATGGCCGCCGGCGTTTTTTTTAACTTAATTACAGCTCTAGTCTTGTTTATAATTTTGGCTTGGCTCGGCTTGCCACAATTGGTTGGTGGCCAATTTAACGTTACACACGGCAGTCACATATCGCGTCAGGAAGTATTAGTGACATCTGTTCTACCAAACAGCCCGGCAGCAAGTATTGGCATATCCAGTGAGAACCAGATTGAAGCTATTGGTTTAGCCGGAGCCTTAAAGCCCATAAATACGATTTCAGACATGCAGAAACTGACTCAACACTTTGCTGGTCAGCAAGTCGTTGTTAAGTACAAAAATAGTGGCCAAGAATACCAGAAGGAAGTTCGTTTATTAAGTGCGGCAGTTGTTAAGGCTAGTAGTAATACGAGCAGCCCAAAAGGCTATTTTGGAGTTACCTTAACTTCGCTCGCCTTAAGACAATACAGTTGGTGGGCCGCTCCGGTTGAAGCCGTTGGCTTAACGTTGCAGATAACTAAACTTACTTTTGTTGGCTTGGGGCATGCGCTAGTTGGACTAGGCCAAATTGTTGCTGGTTTAGTGACCGGCAATACGCACGCCCGGCAACATGGGCAGGCTGTAGCTTCAGCTCAAGTTGCTGGTCCAGTTGGCATCTTTGTGATCTTAAAAGACGGTAGCTTGCTCGGCTACAAATACATGTTGTTTATTATTGCAATCATTTCACTAACCCTTGCCATTATGAATATTTTGCCGCTTCCGGCGTTAGATGGTGGGCGGTTATGGTTGACTTTGATAACGCGTGGTTTTGGTAAGCAACTTTCGGCTAAAGTTGAAGAAACAATCAACGCTACCGGCATGGCTATATTACTAGTTTTAATTGTCCTGATTACCTTAGTGGACGTACACCGTTTTTTCTAAGTCATGGCGAAGCAAGAAACTTCATTCTGGCACTCTTCCGCTCGTCCTTGGGAGCATATTCCTAAATGGCTGCTACCGATTGTCATTATCTTAATTGCAGGGGCAGTCTTTTTTATTAGTCAGTTCGCCACCAGTATAATTTTGTCTTTGTATGCGGCTATCAGAGGGTGGAATGCGACATTTGCTAACAATTGGCTCAGCAATTCAGTCAGCGGGCAATTCTTGTTCGTACTTTTATTTGAAGGCTTAATCATTGCGCTGCTTTGGGCTCTACTACGTCGTTATGGCAAAACATTAGCAGCCATTGGTTTTAAGCGTTTGAGACTTAAAGACGGTGGAATTGCGCTAATAGCTTACCCAGTCTATCTTGTGATTTATTTAGTAGTGATCGGTATTGCAACCCACCTTATTCATGGTCTCAATCTAAATCAGGCTCAAAATATTGGTTTTAATTCAGTACATGGTAGCTCTCAGCTGGTCCTGACCTTCATAAGCTTAGTTATTTTGCCACCAATAGCAGAAGAACTTCTGTTTCGAGGTTTTGTCTTTGAAGGCTTAAAAAAATCGATGCCAGTAATTTACGCTGGTATATTGACTAGCGTATTGTTTGCGGCAGCTCACTTGCCGGAAGGGGGCAGTAGTGGCTTGTTTTGGATTGGTGCTTTAGACGTATTCGTCCTGAGCTTAGTATTAGTTTATGTAAAGCAGAAGACTAAAACTTTATGGCCGGGAATATTCCTCCATGCCATTAAAAATGCGGTCGCTTTTGTCTATCTGTTTGTGTTAACTAATCGATAGGTTAAACTAAGTAAAACTAGGGAAGTTTTAACAGGTAGCAAGTTATGCGACTAAGTCAGAATATAACGAAGACACTTAAAAATGTCCCAGCTGAAGAGCAGGCGATTAATGCCAAACTGTTAATTCGAGCCGGCTATATTCATAAAGAAATGGCTGGGGCCTATTCTTATTTGCCACTAGGATTGAGAGTGATTGAGAATATTAAAACAATCATCAGAGAAGAGATGAACGCTCTAGGATCGCTTGAGCTTTTGATGACCTCACTTCAATCTAAGGATACCTGGAGGCCAACTGGTCGCTGGGATGACAAGGTAGTGGACATCTGGTTTAAGAGCCAGCTTAAAAACGGCGCTGATGTTGGTTTTGGCTGGAGTCATGAAGAGCCAATCATGATGATGGCCCGCTCACGAATTACTAGTTATCGTGATTTACCAGCTAGTGTCTACCAATTCCAAACAAAATTTAGGAACGAACTGAGGGCTAAAAGTGGTGTCATGCGTGGACGCGAGTTCATCATGAAGGACATGTACACTTTCTCGCGCAATCAAGATGAGCTAGATGAGTTCTATAACCGCACCAAAGAAGCTTATCTACGCGTTTTTGAGCGCGTTGGGCTCGGCGAAAGTACTTATGTGACGTTCGCTTCAGGTGGTTCATTTACGCAATTTAGCCACGAGTTTCAGACGGTGACTGCGAGTGGTGAGGACACGATATATGTTGATGAGTCGAAACGCATAGCGGTTAACGAAGAGGTGTATAACGACGAAATATTAGCTCAGCTTGGGCTCAATAAGTCGGATCTTAAACAAGTTAAGGCTGCAGAAGTCGGCAATATCTTTAATTTCGGGGCAATTAAGGGAGAGCAGATGGATGTCTACTTTAACGATGAGTTTGGTAAAAAACAGCCAGTATATCTGAGCTCTTATGGGATTGGAGTTAGCCGCTTAATGGGCGTCATTGCTGAGCATTTTAACGACGAACGGGGACTTATTTGGCACCCAAACATTGCTCCGGCAAGCGTCTATTTATTAGCTATTGGTAAAGAGAAAACTATTTCAGCTGCCGATGAGTTGTATAATATATTGACAGGCAACGGGGTTGCGGTAATATATGATGACCGAGATGTTCGTCCCGGTGAAAAGTTCGCTGATGCAGATCTGATGGGAATTCCATGGCGAGTAGTAGTTAGCGAACAGTTTATCGAAAACGGACACTACGAAATCAAAGCTAGAACCAGCGACACATTAAAGCATTTGAATTTGACGGCTTTGCTTGAACTAGTAAGCGACACTAAAGACAAGGGTACATCCCAGAAGAAGAGAAAGGATTAACCTAAATAGTATGGTAGTTAAGAAAACATTTCATCTGACCAAAGAGGGCATTGAAGAGCTAACACTCGAGCTTGATAGCTTGATTGCTGAGCGTGCTGAAATTGCCGAGAGCATTAGAACTGCCAGAGAGTTTGGTGACTTATCCGAGAATAGTGAATACCAATCTGCCCGTGCCGCTCAAGAGCGTAACGAGTCACGTATTTCCGAGATTGAACACATCCTCCAAAACGTCGAGCTAATTAAGACGCCACATGGTAGCGCTAAAGTCCAACTTGGATCAAAAGTCAGGCTCAAGAGCGATGATGGTACTACTAAAGAATTTCAAATTGTGGGTACGGTTGAAGCTGATCCTTTAAATGGCAAGATTAGTGACGAATCGCCAATTGGCAAAGCACTACTTGGCAAGCACGAAAAAGACGAAGTTGAGATCAACACTCCGGTTGAGAGTACTGTCTATAAAATTGCTGAAATCGTTTAAGGCAGATCAAAAATTAAGTTTAGTTTGTGGCAGTTAGCTTAACGTATACTATAATTTGATTAAGCTAAACTAATAGATATATGAGTGTGGCACTATGGCAACTATTGCCGAACTGCGAAAAGAACGTCTACGCAAACTAGAAGACCTAAAGAAACTGGGGATTAATCCTTATCCAGCGCATGTTGAACGTAGCCATAGCCTAAAAGAGGTTACAGAGCGTTTTGATGAGCTAGAACACCAACAAGTATCTCTAGTAGGCCGCATTGTTGGTGTGCGTAAACTAGGTAAGATTGCCTTTATTGTCATTCGTGATCAGAGTGGTCAACTACAGCTCATCTTGAGCGAACAGGGTTTAGAAGCACTTGAGCCAAGCAGCTCACAACTTGGCTTTGCTGAAATACCGCTCCTTGATAGTGGTGACTTTGTATCTGCCAGCGGTGAATTGCTAAAGAGTAAGACTGGAGAGCTTTCAGTTCAAGTTAGTAAACTTCGGCTTCTCGCTAAAAGCTTGCGTCCACTACCAATTGGTAGAGAAGGCTTCACTAATAAGGAAGAACGCCTAAGAAGACGTTACGTTGATATGAACGTTAATCCGGAGGTGAGAGAGCGTTTTGTCCGGCGTAGCCAATTCTGGCAAGCAACCCGTGACTTCTTAAATACCCGCGCTTTCATAGAGATTAACGTGCCGGTACTTGAGCATACGACCGGTGGCGCTGATGCCAACCCATTTGTAACACATATGGATGCCCTTGATGAGGATTTTTATCTTAGGATTAGTCATGAACTACCGCTAAAGCGTTTAATTGGCGCCGGCTATGAAAAGGTCTACGATATTGGCCCGCGCTTTAGAAACGAAAACTACAGTGATGAACATCTGCCTGAACACGTTGCGATGGAATGGTATTGGGCCTTTGCCGATTGGCGCGATGGTATGAAACTCCAAACTGAAATGTTTAAAACAATCGTTGGGCAAACTTTTGGTAAGCTGGAGTTTAAGATTGGTGACTTTGAGGTTAACTTAGACGCCGAATGGGAAGAGTGGGACTACGCTGAAACTATCGCGAAGCACTATGATGGCCTAGATGTCTTCAACTGTAGCATTGAGCAGGTTAAAGACTTACTGAGAAAGCATCATCTTGAAGTAGCCGACAGCGATAATCTAGCGCGTGGCATCGATAAGTTGTGGAAAAGCATCCGTGCTAAAGTTGCCGGCCCGATTTGGTTGGTTGACGTCCCGCTATTTATTAGTCCACTTGCTAAACTCAATCCGGATCGGCCAAATACCACGCAGCGTTTTCAGGCTGTCTTTGCGGGCAGTGAAGTCAGCAATGGTTTCTCAGAGCTTAACGACCCACTTGAGCAATACCAGCGCTTCTTAGAACAACAGAAGTTACGCGCCAATGGCGACAAAGAAGCAATGATGATGGATATTGATTTCATTGAAATGCTGGAGTACGGCATGCCACCAGCTTGCGGACTTGGTTTTAGTGAACGTGTCTTCTGGCTCTTGGAAGGTGTTAGCGCGCGTGAAGGTGTGCCTTTCCCGCAACTGCGCCGTGAAGTTGACCCGAATAGCAAAGCTTTCTATCCGGAAGCTAATCTTTAGCTAGTCACGATGATTAATGTTGATGATGATTTGTTCCAGTCACTGACCGTTGAGGCGCTTGAGAGTTTACCTGGTGAACATGCTAAAAACATTGCCAATGTTGCAATTATCTATGCTTATGAGCCAGATGCTGAGCAAAGGGAGCGCTTAAAACTAAGGCATGACCAGACGTTGTTTGGTCTTTATGAGGGCGTTCCATTAGCTTATCGGCAAGGTCAGACGCGAATTCTGCCCGATAAGATTACAATCTTTAAACTGCCCCTTGAGATGGCGAGTAATAACATTGCTGAGCTTAAGGAAAATATCCGCCACACACTTTGGCACGAAATTGGTCATTACTACGGCCTAAATCACGACAAAATCCGCGAACTTGAAAACTGAGAATAAGCTTTGGCTTGCCAAGTAAGAGCTAGCTTAAGTTCTCAGGTGTCGCTATAGTTAAAGCGCGACCATGATTGAGACACGCAACTTAAGCAAAGTTTACGGCAAAAAAGACAGCACCATGCAAGCGGTGCGGGATATAAATTTAAAGCTGGAACAAACTAAGACCATTGCCATCATCGGTAAGAGTGGTTCCGGTAAATCTACATTGCTTCATTTAATTGGTGGCCTAGATCGGCCAACCAGCGGTGAGGTTATTATTCTCGGCCGAAACTTAACGCAATTAAGTAAGCGCGAGATGGATGATTACCGCAGCCAAGATTTAGGCTTTGTCTTTCAATCATTTTTCGTGGAGCCAAACCAGACATGTTACCAAAACGTAGCTTTGCCACTTGAAATTAACCGGGTACCGGTAGCGCAACGACGACAGAAGATTGAAGAGGCTTTAAAGCAAGTTGATTTGCTTGACAAGATAAAAAGTAAGGCTGTTACGCTCTCAGGTGGCGAGAAACAACGCCTAGCGATTGCGCGGGCAATTGTCAGTAATCCAAAAATTATATTAGCTGATGAACCAACCGGTAACTTAGACAGCGCAACAGGAGATAAGGTCATTAACCTACTGTTTGATTTACACCGTAAACACGGTACGGCTTTAGTAATCGTGACGCACGATCAAGACATTGCGAAGCGCTGTGATATCCGGGTCATGATTAAAGATGGCAGCGTCGAGAAGATTGAAGGAGTTATTAAAGAATGAGTTGGCGCGATATCTTACTGCGTAGTGCCCGCTCGCTGCGTCAGGCAAAAGTTAGAACAATGCTGACCGCATTAGCCTTAGCGGTAGGCGGTTTTACGTTAACGGCTACCTTAGCTGCTGCGAATGGCGCCAGAGCCTACGGCGCTAAATTAGTTGACACTAATTTTGATCCCAGCTCTTTAGTTGTTACGAAAAGCACGAGCTTATTAAGCCGCAACGGTAGCGACAAACCGCAACTCTATAACACCGACTACACATCGGTTGGACGTAATTTCTTAATTGAAGAACTGAGTCAGTCTGATCTGAGCCGTCTAGCTAAGATCCCAGGCGTCGATTCGGTCTTTGAGGACTACTCGACAGCAGCACTTTATATCTCGACCCAGAATAGCGGCAAATATACTGGCTCAACTTCAGCCTATGATCCGTATGTGACTCATCAATTTGCAGCAGGTAGCGTCAATGGGCAACTAGCGGCCGGCGAAGTCGTTTTACCAGATGATTATATTAGTCTGCTCGGTTTTAAGAACGCCAACGCTTCTATTGGCAAAACAATAACTGTCGTAGTCAGACAAACGCTCGGTGGCATTGAGGCTAAGCAGTTTAATGTAGCCGCAGTCTTAACAAGTCCTTCGACCCTCATTAACCCGGGCAACATTAATACCACGCTTCTAGTGAACCCTAATGATGCCCAGGCGATCTATTCATATGTCAACAACGGAACGGTTAACTTCAACCGCTATCTAAGCGCTACGGTACGCGTTCAAGACGGGACCAACCCGGCTAAATTAAGTACTGTCGAAAACGCTATTAAGGCGGCAGGATATGGTGCGATGAGTGCAAAGGATTTACAAGCTACCATTACGCAAATAGTTAACGTACTCCAAATTATTATCTTAGTGTTTGGCTTTATTGCTCTAATTGCATCGTTCTTTGGAGTCGTAAACACTCAATACATTAGCGTGCTGGAACGAACCAGAGAGATTGGACTCATGAAAGCCTTGGGCATGAGTAGCCGCGTGGTCAGCCGTTTGTTTATTGTTGAAGCGGCTTGGATTGGCGTCATCGGTGCTTTATTAGGGAGTGGCGTGGCAATAGTTGCCGGTATGCTACTTAATCCCTGGATTGCCCGCCAAATTGATTTTGGCAGTAGTCATCTGCTTGTTTTTCGCCCGACGCAAATGCTCGCTTTAATCGTGTTTTTGACCTTAATAGCTACTGTTGCTGGTCTGCTACCAGCCCGCAAAGCAGCTAAACTAGATCCAATTGAAGCCTTGCGTACCGAATAAGATAAGCTTATGCTGACATAAATATGCGTGCGGTTATATTCGATTTTGATGGCACTATCGCTGACAGTTTCGCAGCGGTAATGGATATTGCGTACCGGGTGACGAAGAAAGCGGAGCTGGCAGATATTAATAATATTCACGCCATGCGCAATCAACACATTGGTTTACGCGAAGCGATTAGACTACTCGATATTCCTCGCTGGCAAGGAGCATGGCTGATTAAAAAAGGCCGTAACATAATGGCTAAAGATATTCATGCCGTGCCGTTGTTTGAGGGCATGGAGGAGGCGCTAGCCCGACTGAACCAAGCCAAGTTCGAGCTGTATATCGTAACAAGCAACAGCACTCGTAATGTTGAGCGCTTTCTAGCTAGTCGTGGCCTAGTGGGGGAGTTTAAAAAGGTGTACGGTGGTGCCGGTTTGTTTAAGAAAAGCCGTCTGATTAAGAAAGTCCTAAAAAGCAATCGACTGAGCCATGACACTACAGTTTATGTAGGCGATGAAGTTCGTGACATTGAAGCCGCAAGATTAGTTGAGATGCCAGTTATTGCTGTGTCTTGGGGGTACAACACGGAGCAGTTGCTCTTGCAGCATCAGCCAACTGTGCTGGCAAGAACGCCACAGCAGCTCGCAGACATTATTATTGGTTGGGACGAAAACAACCTCACTTAAGAAATATACCCACTAAAAAGTAGATAAAGTATATATAAGTAATCTAGTCTAGACGAGTTCAGCTTGAAGAATTTTAGATAAAGCGGACATACTGTTAAATTCATAAAATGACAGGTAGGCAAGTGCTAATTGTCGGGGGCTTACTCTGCGCAGACTAAAACCACTACCGACGGCTGAGATCATTAAAGCGTTAGCCATCATTCGACCGGCGCGTTTATTGCCATCCTCGAAGATTTGCAGATAGGGTATGAGGGCTAGTGCGAGCAGCACGCGCGCAAATGGAGCATGGGTTCGACTAATGACCGCCAAAACTAAGTCGGCATATTCCCTTAGTTGGCGTGGATTTGCTACGGGAATATAGTTACTCGCCGTGATCTTTACAAGTTTCTTTCGTATACCTTTCTTAATGCCCAGGTTGTAACCAATGATTTTATGGAGTTCCTCTAAAGTACTGAACGCAACTTTATCTTCAAATAATTCTTTATTCTTAACAATGAAGGCAATTGCATTTTTGTGGTTGAATATCATCTGGGTCTCGAACTCAGTTCTATTCTTAGCTTTTACACCCTCCAATAACAGCAGTTGCGTATCGAGCAGGGTGTAGGTGTTTCCTTCTAGAGCAGAGGATTTCCACGACAACTCAACAGTGAGGTACTCTAAATCTTTAGCTGTCATTAATTTATTTTGATTTTTTTGTTTCTGGGCAAGTTTTTCAGGAGTAAATATCCGATCTAAATCCGTGCTCGATAGAGAATCGAGCCAGTTTAGAAAACCGACGTTAAATAGGCTTTCTGGTCGCTCGGGATTCTCAAGTAGCTTATCTGCTATGTTGGTATGGAGCAGCGCTTCGTAATTTAGTGTATAGGTTGGATGATTAGTGCCACTTCTGATAGCAACGCCTAAATCGCTAAGTCGTGTTAAGCCACGTTGGATCGTTCGAATATCGGTGCTCGGAATGAGTTCTTTAATGCCAGTCGCAGTTTGTTTACCCCTTAAAAGTTGCAGCAAAACATAGGAACTATTCTTATTCAAAGTTATATCCATGCGACAATTTTAGCATAATTATTAAAAATAACTTGAATTCTGTCGTATGGAATTGTGTTTTTTAAGGTTGTCAGATGGTCTAGCTGCTAGCTATTCATTAGACAAATATTAATTAAATCAAACAAATGTTAAGCCCTGCTAGGTTTAACTTGAATCTGCGTTAGCGGAAAACAACCTCACCTAAGAGCTGTACCTGCTACAATTAGAGCAACATATGGCGTCACATAGAAATAAACCCTACGAGGTGGGCCAAACTGAACCGTTTAAGGTATCACGCAGCAAGATAGAGCTGTTTATGCAGTGCCCGCGTTGCTTTTGGCTTGACGCCAAACTAAAAATTACTCGACCATCGTCACCACCTTTTAACATTAATAAGGCGATTGATGAGCTATTTAAAAGAGAATTTGATACATACCGCGCCAAAGCTGAACCACATCCCTTAATGAAGGAATTCTCAATTGATGCTGTACCCATGCAGCACGATATGCTTAATGTTTGGCGCCAAAATTTCACAGGTGTTACTGCGCTACATGAGCCGACCAGTTTATGGGTCTTTGGGGCAATTGATGACCTGTGGGTTGATTCAAGCGGTCAAGCTATTGTAGTCGACTATAAGGCGACCGCTAAAGAGCAGGGCGTCTCAATTGATAGCGATTGGCAGATTAGCTATAAGCGCCAGCTGGAAGTTTACCAGTGGTTACTACGACGTAATAATCTTAAAGTCTCGGACGTCGGGTACTTTGTTTATACCAATGCAGTCGTTAAGGCTGATGGCTTTTTTGATAAGGTAGATTTTGTGACAAAGGTTATCCCGTATAAGGGTGACGATACTTGGATTGAGCCGACCTTAATCCGGATGAAAGCAACGCTAGATGATGCTAAGATGCCTCCAGTTGGTACGGCAGCCATGGGTGGCATTTGCGAGTTTTGCTCGTATGCTCGGGCGCGCACTGAACTGACGCTTTCGGCAATCGAACCGAAAACTAAATTAGCACCAACTAAGAAGAGGTCAAAACCGGTATGATCGACATTAATGTTATCCGCACTAACCCAGATTTAGTTGCTCAAAGAGCAGCCTCTAAGGGTGCAAAAGTAGATATTAATAAGCTGCTTGAATTAGACACAAAAAGGCGCGAATTACAGGCACAAATTGATGGCATTAGGGGTGAACGCAACCAGATTGCGGACAAAGCTGCCGGTCAGCGTCCAGCAGCTGAACAGCTAGCTAAAGGTCAGGAACTTAAAACCAAGCTTGGGCAACTCGAGTCTGAACTAAAAGCGATTGATGAAGATTATTGGGAGTTGTTAAGGCTGGTGCCGAACATGCCACTTGCAGACGTGCCGATTGGTGCTACAGAAGATGAAAACGTGGTCGTTAAGTCGGTTGGTGAGATACCAAAATTTGCATTTGAACCTTTACCGCACCATGTAATTGGTGAGAATTTAGGCTTAATCGATAAAGCGCGCGCCGCCAAAATTGCCGGTAGTCGCTTTGTTTATTTAAAGGGTGATTTAGTCCGGTTGCAATTTGCCATTGTGACTTTTGTCTTAGGTCAGCTAGGTAACAGAGAGGTGATCGCTAAGCTTATTAAGGAGAACCAGCTGAATCTAGCAGACACTCCTTTTACACCAGTTTTGCCGCCAGCGTTACTTAAAACAGCGCCCTATGAAGCTAGTGCACGTTTAAATGCCGAAGAGATGACGTATAAAGTCGCACAGGATGATCTATGGCTTAACGCCAGTGCCGAGCATACGCTGTGCACAATGTTAATGGATGAAATCTTACCTGCCGAAGAGCTGCCACTGCGTTATATCGGTTATTCGACCAGCTTTAGGCGTGAAGCTGGAAGTTATGGCCGGGACATTGAGGGTATTTTACGTTTGCATCAGTTCGATAAGATGGAGATGGAAGTATTTTCGAGTGCAGAGAGCGGCTTAGACGAGCACAAGCTTTTAGTGGCGATTCAGGAGCACCTTGTTAGTAGTTTAGGATTGCCATACCAGTTGATTAATAAATGCACCGCGGATATTGGCAAGCCAAATGCGCACGGCATGGATATTAACACTTGGTTTCCATCACAGCAGACTTACCGCGAAACACATACAGCTGACTATTTAACAGATTATCAGGCGCGTGATTTAAAAATTCGAACTAAAGATAAAACCGATAAACCTGAGCTAGTACACACTAATGACGCTACGGCGTTAGCGCTTGGCCGGATACTAGCGGCGATTATTGAAAATAACCAGGAAAGCGACGGACATTTTAGAGTTCCTACGGCGTTAGTGCCTTTTATGGGCGGTCAAACCAAGATTTAGTTTGTTAAGGTATAGTTGCTGCACGTAAGTTATTAGAGGCGTGTAAAATAGAGAGTAGCAAGGGTAGCACCTGCATTAAAAAGCAAAGAGGAGGCGCAGCTAAGTAAATGATCCAGAATCTCGAATTCCACGCTGTACATACCGAACTTAATGCCGATTTAAAAAGTTATATTAAGCAAAAGATTGGCAATCTTGATAAATACGTTCCAGCATCCGCCCGGCGCAGTCTGCATTTCGAGGTGTACGCCAAAGAAAATAAGAAACACGCCCCGAAACAGTTTGAATTTGAAGTCGTTGCGCATTTACCAAAAGAGACAATCCGGATCCGTGAGAGTACCGTTAACATGCATGCAGCTGTCGATATTGTCGAGCCCAAGCTAAAGCAAGCCCTAATCCGCTACAAGGATACTCACGCCAACCCAAAGCGCTGGCGCCATTTGTTAAAACGGGCGCGCCGCCAAGATCGCAACAAAGAATAAAAAGAGACAAAATATTTAGAGGGTATTACTTGGGATTGGATAGGGTATAATTGTGAAGAGAAATTTACCAGATTAAGGTGCTGGAGTTAAATGCACGCTGTTTTCAATAAAATACTCGGGGATCCACAGAATAAAACACTTAAACGCTTAAAAAAGCGGGTAGGTGAAATTAATGCGTTGGCCGATAAATATGCCAAGTTAAGTGATGCCGATTTACGTAAACAAACCACTAAGTTAAAAGCCCGCTTAGCCAAGGAAACACTAGATGATATCTTGCCGGATGCTTTTGCGGTCGTAAGGGAAGCATCAACGCGCACACTAAAGCAGCGACATTTCGATGTTCAGTTAATTGGTGGCATGGTGTTGCATGAAGGGCGGGTGGCCGAAATGCGCACCGGAGAAGGCAAAACCTTAGTTGCAACCTTACCAGTGTATCTAAATGCTCTGAGTGGCAAAGGTGTGCACGTCGTGACCGTTAACGACTATCTAGCGCAACGTGATGCCGGCTGGATGGGTCAAATCTATGATTTTCTAGGTATGAAAGTTGGTGTTATTATGCCCGACCATTCATATGTCTATGATTCCAAGTATGAGAATAAGGACCATGAAGACCCGCGGATGCGTCATTTATTGGAAACGTCGCGTCAGGAAGCTTACGCTGCCGATATTACCTATGGCACCAATAATGAATACGGATTTGACTATCTAAGAGACAACATGGTGCGTGAGGTAGATCAGTTGCGCCAGCGTGATCTTAATTTTGCCATCGTTGACGAGGTTGACTCAATCCTAATTGATGAAGCCAGAACACCTTTAATTATTAGTGCCCCAAGCGTAACCAGCGGTACGGCATACGCACAGTTTGCTAAAATCGTCCGCCCCCTAAAGATAGATGTTGATTTTGAGACTGACGAAAAGCGCAAACAAGTAATCTTGACCGATAAGGGAGTGGATCGCCTTGAAAAAGTACTGGGCATTTCAAACCTCTATGCAAGCGAAAACATCCGCACCATTTATCACCTGCAGCAGGCTCTCAAAGCCCACGCACTGTTTAAGCGCGACAAAGACTATGTCGTAACTAAAGATGGCGAAGTAGTCATTGTCGACGAGTTTACTGGTCGTTTACTAAATGGTAGGCGTTATAACGAAGGCCTACACCAGGCGATTGAAGCTAAGGAAGGGGTGGAAGTTCAGGAAGAGTCCTCAACGCTTGCGACCATTTCTTTCCAGAATTACTTCCGTCTTTACGACAAGCTTTCCGGTATGACTGGTACGGCTTTAACCGAAGCTGAAGAATTCCACCAGATTTACAAACTCGAGGTAGTTACGATTCCAACCAACCAACCAATGGTGCGTGACGATCGTACTGACCGGATTTACCAGACTGAAGTGGCTAAATTTAAAGCGATTGTGCGTGAAGTTGAAATGCTTCATACCAAGGGTCAACCTGTCTTACTCGGCACGGCTTCGATAGAGAAGAATGAAGTCTTAAGTACACTTTTGCGAAAAGCCAATATTCCACACCAAATGCTCAACGCCAAGAATAACGAGCGCGAAGCTGGGATTGTAGCTAAAGCTGGCGAAAAAGGCGCCGTAACGCTAGCCACTAACATTGCTGGACGTGGTACGGACATTGTATTAGGCAAAGGGATTAAGGAGCTCGGCGGACTATTCGTGCTTGGTTCGGAACGCCATGAATCGCGCCGGATCGACAATCAGCTACGTGGCCGCGCTGGACGACAGGGCGACCCGGGTGTAACGCAGTTCTTTGTTAGTACCGAAGATGATTTAATGCGTATCTTTGGCGGCGAGCGCATTGCTTCAGTTATGAGTCGTTTAGGTTCTGGGGCCGATACGCCAATTGAGAACCGAATTATCTCGCGTTCTTTAGAAAAGGCTCAGGAGCGAGTCGAAGGCTACAATTTTGATCAGCGTAAAAACGTCGTTCAATATGACGATGTCATGAATCGCCAGCGTAAAGCTGTCTATTCAATGCGCCGTGAGATACTCAAGGCTGAAAATATTAGCAAACGCATCAATGCATCGATTGAAGATGAAGTAAAAGCGATTGCTACATCGCCCAATATCCTAGATGACAATTTTGACGAAGTCGTAAAAGAAGTATTTCCATTTGATGAACCAACTCTTGACCGTTTGTTTGATACTGAAGCTGACAAGTTTGAACGTGTTCTTCTAAGTGAAGTGCGTGAACTATACGCTGGCCGTGAAAGCGCTTTTGGTGCCGATTTTATGCGTCGCTTAGAACGTGATGTCTACTTGCAGGTTTTAGATGATCAATGGATGCAGCATCTTGAGGATATGGACCATTTAAGAGAGGGTATTCATTGGATGGGCGTTGGTCAACAGGATCCATTAGTGGAGTATCGGCGTCAGGGCCAAATTTTGTTTGACGTTATGCAGCAGACTTTGCAGCACCTCGTGGTGCGCACCGTCTTTAATACCTATCCGGTAGATGTTGGTCAATTGGATCGACCAGTAGAAACTAACCTGACGCGTGCGGCACGTAGTTCAATTGAGAACGCGGGTACGATTATTCACAACCAGGATGAATTCCATGAAGCTGACTTTAGTTCTTCTGGCAATGTAGCTCAAGCTAGTAATGTTGATGCCAACTTGCTTTTAGATGGCACAAAGCCTGGTTCAAAGAAAGTGACCACTACCAATGCGCGGCGCAAGGCGCACAAGAGCGAACGTAAACGTAAAACTGTTGCTAAGAGAAGGAAGCATTAGCGTTCGCTAACCAATCATGAGACATACCGTTTCTGAAATTACGCTCAGTAATGGGGGGAAGGGTTTGCTAATTCATGTCCCGAACGCTTCGGTCATGACTTTTGATATAAACTTTCGTGCTGGCGAATTTTTAGTTAAACCGGAGAAGTGGGAGGTGCCACATTTAATGGAGCACGTCGTATTGGGTGCTAACGAATTAATTCCTAAAGCTATGGACTTTCAAGCTGAGCTTGAGCGGAATGGCGCCTATTCGAATGCCAGTACCAGCGTATACGACATTAATTATGAGGCAGAATGTGCAGACTTTGAGTGGGATCGAGTGTTTGATTTATTGAGTGTCGCGATTACTCGGCCGCTATTCTTAGAAGAAGAGTTTAAGGCTGAATATGGTAATGTGCAGGAAGAAATGGCTGCCCGGGCCAATAATCACTTCCGCAGTTTAAGTCTAGCGATGCGTAAAGAACTTGGCCTTTTAGTTAAGACTGACTCAGAGCGATTGAAGTTAATGCATAACGTAACGATTGATGACATTCGTGAACATTATAAGCGGACGCATACTGCCAAAAATATGCGCTTCGTAATCGCAGGAGATATTTCGGCGCGCCGCCGCGATCACCTGCAAAACGTTTTAAACATAATTGAGCTACCAAAGAGTGGGCAACGTTTTATGCTCCCACACGAACTACCCAAACGACTCGACCAGGCCACCTATATCCGCAACAAATCGGTTGATAACCTCTATTTTTACATTGATACTTTTATGAAACGGCGCTTAAGTGATTCCGAAACCGACTCACTGAATTTAATTAATACGATGCTGACGGATACGCTTTATTCGAAAATTCTCGGTACCGCTAGAGAGCGTGGCTTAGTTTACGGCATGAGCTCTGGCGTCTCTCAAACCAGAGATGTTAGCAATTGGTGGTTTGGTGCTCAGGTGTCTGACAAAAATGCGCCGGCCTTGATGAATATTATTTATGCCGAACTAGCAAAAGTGATGGACGGGGCAATTGCTGAGGAAGATATTGCCGCCGCTAAGCAGTACTCACTTGGTCGTTTTCAACGTTCGGCTCAAACTGTCAGCGGCACAGCTGCTGGGTATAGCGGTCGTTACTTCTTTGATGACGTGATTGATGATTATTACAATATCCCAGCCCGCATTGAGGCTGTTACAAAAGAAACGATCGTAGATATTGTCAGGCAGATGTTTAGCGATAATCTCTGGGGCTTTGGCGTGCTTGGCAACTGTGGACAGCCGTTTAGTGAACAACTTAGAGCACAAGTTGCATCTCTCTGGGAATCGACTGCGAAACAAGTAAAATAGAGTTATGGAACCTGAAGCGCGCGAGCTTGAAGCAGAGGTCCTAGCAGCCATTGCTCAACTCGGACTCGACAAATTGCAAACTAACTTAGCACAGTTGGAAGAACAGGCTCAGAAAAGTGATTTCTGGAACGATAGTACCGCCGCACAGGCGACAATGCAGGATATTGCCCGCCTCCAGCGTCGGCTGGAGCCATGGTCAAGTTTAACTAAGGCGCTAAAAGATTTAATTGAACTTGCGAAACTAAATGACCCCAAACTTGAACCTGAGCTTGAGGCCGGACTCGAAGAAAATAAGAAAAAGTTCGCAAGCCTAAAACGTCAACTACACTTTAGCGGACCGTATGACGATCACGGCGCGTTGCTTAGTATCTATGCTGGAGCAGGTGGAACGGATGCCCAGGACTGGACACAAATGTTATTCAGAATGTACTGCCGTTTCTTTGATAACCAGGGCTTTAAATACAAGGTTGTAGAAGAGTCGCCCGGCGAAGAAGCTGGACTAAAGAGTGTAGTGATGGAAGTTAGTGGCGCCGACTTTATTTACGGCTTGCTTAAGGGAGAGGGTGGCGTCCACCGCTTGGTGCGTTTGAGCCCCTTTAATGCCGATCACTTACGCCAAACTAGCTTCGCAAAAGTGGAAGTTGCGCCCCGGATTGACTCTCCAGATGAAGTTGAACTCGATGAGCGTGATTTAAAAATTGACGTTTACCGCAGTGGTGGCCACGGTGGCCAAAGTGTTAATACAACTGATTCCGCGGTACGCATTACACATTTGCCGACCGGACTGACTGTTGCCATCCAAAATGAACGTAGTCAACTTAAAAATCGAGATACTGCTCTTACTATCCTGCGTTCCCGTTTAGCTAAGGCTCAGTTAGAACAGCACACCAAGACATTAAGCGAGCTAAAGGGACCGAATCAGTCGGCCGAGTGGGGCAATCAAATTAGAAGTTATGTTCTGCATCCATATAAGCAGGTTAAAGACTTGCGTACGCACTATGAAACCAGTGCTGTTGATGCGGTGTTAAACGGTGATTTAACAGAGTTAGTCGAAGCGTATTTAAACCAAACGCCAGTCAATTAACAGCGTGTCTCATGCTATAATTTAGCCAAATGATACTACTCGATAGAGTCAGCAAAACTTATACCAAAAGTGGCCATCCATCACTAGACCGGATTAGCCTCCACGTTGAGCCAAACGAGTTCGTAATTGTCGTTGGCGCGAGCGGAGCTGGCAAGACGACCTTAATGCGATTATTGACGAGGGAAGAGCGCCAGACCTCCGGCAAGATAATTATTGGCGGGATTGACTTCGATAAGTTAAAAGATAAAGAAATACCTCAGTTGCGACGCAAAATTGGCGTCGTGTTTCAGGATTTTAAGCTTTTGCCAAACAAGACTATTTTTGAAAATGTGGCCTTTGCGCTTGAAATGGTTGGCATGGGCAACCACGAGATACGCAATACCGTTCCAAAAGTGCTTGAGATCGTCAACCTTAGTGGCAAGGAAAACAGTATGCCGGTGGAATTGTCTGGTGGTGAACGTCAGCGGGTGGCAATTGCGCGGGCAATCGTGCGCCAGCCGAAAATATTAATTGCCGATGAGCCAACCGGTAATTTAGACCCTAAGCATGCCTGGGATGTCATTAAGATTCTTGAGAAAGTGAATCGTTTTGGCACAACAGTTCTGCTCACAACGCATAACCAGGAGATTGTTAACCGCCTGAAGCGGCGAGTGGTAACCATTAAAGACGGTAAGATAGTTAGCGACCGGGCTAATTCCGGCTACAAATCATGATTTCACTCGGGAGGGCAGACTAAAGCTTTGCGTATTAAAAGACGATTAATGACACTTTGGCGGATTATTAACAGTGGTCTAGTTAATTTTATCCGCAACCTCTCTCTAGCTGTGGCGGCAATGGCGATTATGGTCGTGACCCTGACGATCGTGCTCTTTTCTTTGGTTATTAACGATACCTTTTCGCACACGATTAATCAGATTACAAGCAAGATCGATATCTCGGTTTATCTTAACGATAACGTTTCGACGTCGCAGAGTACGCAACTTTTAAGTCAGCTGCGGCATCTACCAGACGTAGCAAGTGTCACCTACGAATCAAAAGACCAAGTACTCAAAGCCTACTTGCAGCAAAATGCCTCTAACCAGCAACTGGTTCAGGCGGTAAGTGAGACCAGTAACCCATTGCCGGCCACAATTATTATTAAACCAGTTGATTTAAATCATTTAAGCCAAATTAAGGCCTTCCTTAGCAAACCCCAAGTCAGCGCTTTACAATCCGATCCACCGAGCTATAGCGGACAGGAAAAAGAAGCAATTGATAGAATTACGCACGCAACTAATGTGCTCCAGCGCATTGGTGTATTTGCTGTGATCATCTTTACGGTTGTCAGCGTCTTAATCATCTTTAATACGATTCAGATGGCGATCTTTAACCGTCGCGATGAAATCCACATCATGCGCTTGCTCGGAGCTAGTACTGGCTATATCCGCGGGCCATTTATAGTCGAGAGTATTACTTATGGCATTCTTGCGGCCATCATCTCGATCATAATTATTAATGCTGCTTTTCAGGCTAGTAGTAGCACACTTCAGGCCAGTAGCCTCGGTTTACTAGACATTGGTTACGCCAACCGTTTCTTCGATAACCACTTTATCGTGCTGTTGCTTATCCAGTTAGGGCTTGGTATCGTAATAGGAGCCGTTTCTTCTTTGATTGCGACCAGACGGTATCTAAAATTTAAAATTAGATAATTCAAACAAAACCCCTCTAGCGTGCGTTTATCAGTAGGGGTTACAAAATAAGATAAACAGCTTCTTGGTCTAGTTTGAGCAGGGGCTTGAAAGTGTACAACATTGCTTTGGGCATTTTTCTATTTTGAGGGTTAAAAAGTGACGATAGAAAGGTTAATTCTTTGACAAAACATGGTATAGTAAAGGGGCAAATACAAAATAAAAAACACCCAATGTTTAAACGTTTGCCTCACTCTTCTATAAGGCGCATCCACCCGCGCTTGGTTGCGCTTGGTTTAGTCGTTGTGGCGCTTGTGTTAGTCGCAATACCGCTAGTCCGGGCAGATAGTTATCAGGCCCAGATTAACGCCTTAAGTGCCCAAAATGCCCTCAACCAGACGCAGCTTAACAGTCTTCAAATTCAAGCTAGTAGCTACCAGCAGGCAGTTAATGCCTACCAAGCTCAGATTAATGATATTAATAACGCCATTGCGAGCAATAATGCCAAACAGGCAGCAGA
>DAIEFN010000039.1 GCA_027325485.1 Candidatus Saccharimonadota bacterium | reverse complement strand
GTCGTGATGCGCCGACAATGTAACGGGGCTAAGCATCGTACCGAAGCTTCGGATTTGTCAGCGATGGCAAGGGGTAGAGGAGCATTCCGTAGGGTGTTGAAGCGGAACCTGCGAGGGTCCGTGGAGCTATCGGAAGAGAGAATGCAGGCATGAGTAACGAAAAGACAGGTGAGATTCCTGTCCGCCGAAAGCCTAAGGTTTCCTGGGTAAAGGCAATCTTCCCAGGGTTAGTCGGCTCCTAAGGCGAGGCCGAGAGGCGTAGTCGATGGGAAACGGGTTAATATTCCCGTACCCCTTGTATATCTGAATGGGATGACGCATGAGGCGAATCACTGCCCCTTAATGGATTGGGGTCTAAGCGTTAAGGTGTTGAGGCTGATAGGCAAATCCGTCGGCTGAGCTGAGGCGTAAAAGATAGGCGACTTACGGGAAGCCGAAGAGTGAGGGATCACGGTGCCAAGAAAGAATCTCTAGGGTTAAATGTACAAGGGACCGTACCGCAAACCGACACAGGTAGGCGAGATGAAGATTCTAAGGCGCACGGGAGAACTCGGGTTAAGGAACTAGGCAAACTACATACGTAACTTCGGGAAAAGTATGGCCCCTGAGAGGGGGTGGCACG
>DAIEFN010000038.1 GCA_027325485.1 Candidatus Saccharimonadota bacterium | reverse complement strand
AGGATGACCACTAGGGCCGGGTTTCCCCATTCGGACATCTCCGGATCAAAGTCTGTTGCCGACTCCCCGGAGCTTTTCGCAGCTTATCACGTCCTTCATCGCCTCCGTGAGCCTAGGCATCCGCCATACGCCCTTTCTTACTTTCTTTACGACTGTATTCTTGTTACTCGTTTCCGAATAACGAATAAGTAGCTCATACTTTCAGCTGTATTCTAACAAGTAAAATCTCATCTTGCGATTTGATTTACTTTAGTCTGAACTAAAGTTCATTACTTACAGTTTTGCTTGTGTCAATATGTCAAAGATCTTATGTCAATTCATAACCATAAAGGTTGTTGACTTGGTGGAGAATAACGGATTCGAACCGTTGACCCCCTGCTTGCAAAGCAGGTGCTCTAGCCAACTGAGCTAATCCCCCAAATCGAGAAGTAAAGAAGTAGTCCCAGGCAGATTTGAACTGCCGACCTCCACATTATCAGTGTGGCGCTCTAACCAACTGAGCTATAGGACTGTGTTGGTAAAGAGTAGCATCTCTGCCGAACATTCTCTATCTCTTATTTAATTAAACAGATGGTGCGTACAAGAAGAGAAGCGAACTTTTAAGTCCTGTTCCTAAATCTTCATAGGAAATTCGTCTCTCCAGAAAGGAGGTGTTCCAGCCG
>DAIEFN010000037.1 GCA_027325485.1 Candidatus Saccharimonadota bacterium | reverse complement strand
TTAATAATGATTGAGGTAGGGGAGCCCGGAGTAACTGGAGTATCGAAAGCTTCTTCGGCAACGCCGACATCAGCATTTGGCCCTGGTTTAGGTGGTGGCGCAATTGGTTTGTACTGCGCGGCCGCAGCCTGAGCTAAGTTTGGCTTTGGCGCAGCTGCATGATCGCCTAAATAGGTGTAGATAAAGCCAGCTAAAAAGAATAAGACGATTAGAGTTAATGCACTCAATGCAATCTTATGCCCTAGTTTTGGTGTCATCGCCAGCCATTTCCTTTAATTCTAAAGTATATTATATAGGGGCGAGCAGTAATCGATAGTAAATAGAGGGGTATTAGCTCAGTTGGTAGAGCGCGGCATTCGCATTGCCGAGGCCGGCGGTTCGACTCCGCCATACTCCACCAGGCATCAACTCAAGATTGTTTAGTATGTTCTCTTAACAAGTTTTAGGATGGCCTACAACCCACCCAAAGAGATGAGTGTATGTGTTAAAATTTAATTAGAAATAAGCTTAAGCGTAGCAACAAAGTAAAAAATGAGTTTAGTAGGTAATGAGATGGATTTCCGGTCAGCTGACGTATCGGACAGCTACTACCCGTTTGCCAAAAACCAGAAACTCACACCTAACACGCCCAGCCCAGCATCTAACAACTTAGGACGCTTTAATAAGCAAGTTGCCCGGCCCAATTTGGCGCAT
>DAIEFN010000036.1 GCA_027325485.1 Candidatus Saccharimonadota bacterium | reverse complement strand
TACTTGTCGCAAGCTTAGTACCACACCCTAGTTTTCGCGTACGGGGCTATCACCCACTACGGCGCCACTTTCCAGAGGCTTCCACTAACTAAAATGCTATCACTTGCAGGCTGGTCCCAGTTCGCTCGCCACTACTTTGGGAATCTCGGTTGATTTCTTTTCCTCTGCCTACTTAGATGTTTCAGTTCAGCAGGTTCGCTCTACACACCCTATGTATTCAGGTGCGAGTACCCTCGCGGGTGGGTTTCCCCATTCGGACATCTCCGGATCAACGCTCGTTTGTCAGCTCCCCGAAGCTTTTCGCAGACTACCACGTCCTTCATCGCCTGTAATCGCCAAGGCATCCACCACATGCACTTATTCGCTTGATCCTATAACCTCAGGCACCTTGCACACTTCACGCAAAATACCCATGACTATCGGCTCGTGTTTGTTACCGCATCGCTCCTCTCAAAGCAATGCCATGCAATCTAACCCAGTATCTCACCACCGCTTCATCCATCTATACCCCTCTCAGAGCATTCAATGCCTTCCACAGCAGTCAGATCCTTTACTTCGTCCAGTTTGTTAAAGAACACCCGATAAAACGGCTGATCAAAAGATCAAAACCAAACATTATACTTGGTTTTGATCTCTTTACCCAACATTTTCAACCGACTGTTTACTCAACCGATTGTTGGTGGAGGTGAACGGGATCGAACCGAT
>DAIEFN010000035.1 GCA_027325485.1 Candidatus Saccharimonadota bacterium | reverse complement strand
GTTTCAGGATCTATTTCACTCGCCACCTGGCGTGCTTTTCACCTTTCCCTCACGGTACTAGTGCACTATCGGTCAGAGGTTAGTATTTAGCCTTGGGAGATGGTCCTCCCAGATTCCCACGGGGTTTCTCGTGCCCCGCGGTACTCGGGTGCCTCACTGGAGAGACATATATTTCGCATACGGGGTTGTCACCCTCTATGACCAGCCTTTCCAGACTGTTCTGCTATATATGCCCTTTTTAACTCCATGCGCCGACTGCAATCGACACCGTAAGGTCCCACAACCCCGAACATACAACGCTTGCAGGCTTGCATATGCTCGGTTTGAGCTCCTCCCGTTTCGCTCGCCGCTACTCAGGGAATCGATTATTCTTTCTCTTCCTCCGGGTACTTAGATGTTTCAGTTCCCCGGGTTGTCTTCTTTAACCTATGTATTCAGTTAAAGATAACCGGACATGACTCCGGTTGGGTTGCCCCATTCGGGTATCCACGGATCGAAGCCTGCTTACGACTCCCCGTGGCATTTCGCTGTTAACCGCGCCCTTCTTCGACTCTTAGCGCCTAGGCATCCACCGTACGCCCTTAGTAGCTTGACCTAGTTCTTGCTACTTTAGGTTTATCTTAAAACTTGCGTTTCAATGTGGCCGCTTCCGGACGTCCTGTCCTTCGCGGCATTTCCGACATCGTGTCGGTCAAATTCTCGACTCATTTCT
>DAIEFN010000034.1 GCA_027325485.1 Candidatus Saccharimonadota bacterium | reverse complement strand
GCTCTTCGTCGAGACAGTACCCATGTCATTACGCCATTCGTGCAGGTCAGAACTTACCTGACAAGGAATTTCGCTCAGAAATGTTATTTACAACGATTTTATCACTGTAAACGTTCGATTTATCGAACCTGCATATCGCTATGCAGAGCGGACTATATCTTCACCTTTATAGATGTTTGGCGTGTAGTCTCTGAGGATTCTGATTAATTCATCTCTTGATTTACGATGATTCATAGTTTGCGATATTTCCACTATTCGTATTAAACCTGCATGAGTTAGATGCTCATTTAATGAGACCATTTTCATGCACAAAGAAAACTGCTCAAAATCATACTGTTTTGAAGTACGAAGATTATGTTTTTCAAAAAACGGTATAATCGTTCTTGTTAAATCTTCAGTGCTATTAACGCAGTACTGAGCAAGATCTTCTTTATGATTGTCGTGACGGTGATTGATATTAATCTTGCCGACACCAAAGAATTTCTTCACTTCTTCTAAACAATCAACGCTTTTTACGCCTTGCGTAATTACAAATCTATGAGCCACCTGATAGCCTGTAGTGTATCCGCGACGCTTGCCTCTATCTGGCTGTTTGACGAAACCTATAGAGAAACATCCTTCACCATCTACAAAGCCTAGCAACCAACCGATAAATATCAGTCTTTCCTGCTGATTGTCCGCACTTGTCAAATTGTCACTGTTGTCATTCATAAAACTCTAAAGCTTAACTCTAGAACATTATGTTGTCAACTAGTATTGCAAGATACACGGGTATTCCAGCATATAGCCAAATTTTCTTCTTCTAAACCTCACAAACGTGAGGGAAACATGAAGGGAGACTTTCACTCCAC
>DAIEFN010000033.1 GCA_027325485.1 Candidatus Saccharimonadota bacterium | reverse complement strand
GAACCGCAGTCTAATACTACGATACTACGATACTACGATTCTTGGTTTGGTGATATTCGGCTGGCTAGAGCGCTCTATGCGCTACTAATTATTCTTGCGGTAAACCGCGCCAGCTGAGCTAATCCTTAAATTGTAAATGGTGGAGACGCTGCGCTTTAGGCACTGCGCCCCCATACTGGTGGAGACACGGGGACTCGAACCCCGGACCCCCTGCTTGCAAAGCAGGTGCTCTAGCCAGCTGAGCTATGTCCCCTAGTATCCCTAATAAGACCAATAAATCCAACTACCGATGTATTGTATCTGGTCTAACTCAACCAGGCAATAAGTTACATCAAAAAGAGCCCTCTCGCAAAGGGGCTCTTAGTTTGCGTTAAAAACTAGGTTGTGCAGATCAAACGTCAGATCACCGTGGGTTATCTTGCATTTCTTGTCCAAGCAAGCTTGGAAAAATAGATTGCTGCTAGATAAATACAATCTATCAAGACCGACCTAGCAAAGTTATTAAGTTTCCCTAAAAACTGCTAGAAATTCTCCCTAGAAAGGAGGTAATCCATCCGCACGTTCCCGTACGGATACCTTGTTACGACTTAACCCCAATCATCTCCCCTACCTTAGGGCGAAACTAGTTCACACGTCAGGTATTGGCGACTTTCATGGCTTGACGGGCGGATTGCGATAGTTTGGAAGCTACTTCGCGTCCCCACTGGACGAGCGGTTTTCCCGCATCCAGCGAGTCCGATAGTTATTCATCTGTAATTTCATGTTTACGATATTCTGATAGCCTTCTTGAGTTTTATGCTCACCACTATTAATGGCGAACGCAATATCACGAAAGATTTCAAAATCTTGTTTCTTTGTTCCTTGTAGAGGATGCCTCTCAAAGAACGGGATGAGCGTTGATATGATGTCTCTAT
>DAIEFN010000032.1 GCA_027325485.1 Candidatus Saccharimonadota bacterium | reverse complement strand
GGGACTTCCGTCGCCCCGCGGTGGTTTCACTGCTCCGTCTCCACGTCGCCCCATGCGGCAGTGACGGAATATTAACCGTCTCTGCCATCGCCATCGCCGTTCGGCTTAGACTTAGGACCCGACTGACCCCGGGCTGATTGGCATTGCCCGGGAAACCTTGGTCTTACAGCGGGAGGGAATCTAACCCTCCTTATCGTTACTTATTCCTACATTTGCTTTACTCACCGCTCCAGGATAACTTACGTACACCATTCGACGCTGTGAGTATGCTCCCCTACCGATACTTTTATAATTGCTATCCCGCGCCTTCGGTGTCTGCCTTATACCCGATTATTATCCATGCCCGGACCCTCGACTAGTGAGCTGTTACGCACTCTTTGAATGAATGGCTGCTTCCAAGCCAACATCCTAGCTGTCATAGGGACCAGACTTCGTTAGACTAACTCAGGCAGAACTCCGGGACCTTAGACGGCGGTCTGGATTCTTCTCCTCTCGGGGACGGACCTTAGCACCCGCCCCCTTACTGCCGGACTGCAGACCGTGAGCATTCGGAGTTCGTCAGGACTCGATAGGCGGTGAAGCCCTCTTGTCCTATCGGTCGCTCTACCTCTCACGGTGACCATCCGACGCGGCACCTAAATGCCTTTCGGGGAGTACGAGCTATCTCCAAGTTTGATTGGCCTTTCACTCCTACACTCGGCTCATCCAGAAGCTTTTCAACGCTTATTGGTGCGGACCTCCATCCCGTGTTACCGGGACTTCATCCTGGCCAAGTGTAGATCACTTGGTTTCGCGTCTACCCCCACTGACTGTGCGCCCTGTTCAGGCTCGCTTTCACTGCGGCTACGTGTCTCATGACACTCAACCTCGCCAGTGACGGTAACTCGTAGGATCATTATGCAAAAGGCACGCCGTCACATCTTGCGATGCTCCGACCGCTTGTAGGCGCATGGTTTCAGGAACTATTTCACT
>DAIEFN010000031.1 GCA_027325485.1 Candidatus Saccharimonadota bacterium | reverse complement strand
TCTGCTGCCTGTTTGGCATTATTGCTCGCAATGGCGTTATTAATATCATTAATCTGAGCTTGGTAGGCATTAACTGCTTGCTGGTAGCTACTGGCTTGAATTTGAAGACTGTTTAGCTGCGTCTGGTTGAGAGCATTTTGGGCACTTAAGGCATTAATCTGAGCCTGATAACTATCCGCCCGGACGATTGGTATTGCAACCAATACAAGCGCCACAACGACTAAACCAAGAGCAACGAAGCGCGGGTGCATGCGCCTTATAGAAGAGTGAGGCAAAAGTTTAATCATTTGGCGTTTTTTATTTTGTATTTGCCCCTTTACTATACCATATTTTGTCAAAGAATTAACCTTTCTAATGTCACTTTTTAACCCTCAAATACTAAAAAAATGCCCAAACTGAGGTCGTACGTTTTCAATGTTCTGCTCAAACTAAAGCAAGAAGTTGTTTATCTTATTTTGTATCCCCTAATGATTAACGTCGCTAGGGTGTTTTGTTTGAATTATCTAATTTTAAATTTTAAGTACCGTCTGGTCGCAATTAAAGAAGAAACGGCTCCTATTACGATACCAAGCCCTAACTGGATAAGCAACAGCACAATAAAGTGGTTATCGAAGAAACGGTTGGCGTAACCAATGTCTAGTAAACCGAGGCTACTGGCTTGAAGTGTGCTGCTACTGGCTTGAAAAGCAGCATTAATAATTATGATCGAGATGATGGCTGCAAGTATGCCATAAGTAATACTCTCGACTATAAATGGCCCTCGGATGTAGCCGGTACTGGCCCCGAGCAAGCGCATAATGTGGATTTCATCGCGACGGTTAAAGATTGCCATCTGAATCGTATTAAAGATGATTAAGACACTGACGACCGTAAAGATAATCACTGCGAATACACCGATGCGCTGGAGCACATTAGTAGCGTGCGTAATCCTATCAATTGCTTCTTTTTCCTGTCCGCTATAGCTAGGTGGATCAGATTGTAAGGCGCTGACTTGTGGTTT
>DAIEFN010000030.1 GCA_027325485.1 Candidatus Saccharimonadota bacterium | reverse complement strand
CTATCTTACGAATGGTAAAAAGCTTGTCCTCACTAAGTAACTACCAGACAACTTGCTAAAAACATAAAAGTATGCTACAGTAGACTTACTTTATAATAAAAACAAAAATGATGCATGAATCGCCTCAGATAGAATATTCTCAAGAAGCAATACAACCTAACGCTGTATTGCCAACTTACGAAAAGCTCACAAATCCAGATGCGACTTCTAAATTTGGTGAAAGAATCGCTCAAGAGACAGAGCGCTTTGATTTTACTGCCGAGCTTGGTGCCATAAAAAGTGACGAAGATGCGCTATTCTCAGAGATAAAGACAACAGTAAACAGTGAGCTACTTAGTGATGAAGGCCGTGAAGAGCATCTTAATGCAATAAACAAAAAATTTTCGAATATTGATCAACGTCAGAAAGAGGCTTGGAAACTTAAAGGATTTCTTGAGATGCGCGAGCGTCTTTGGAACACTTCGGGAACAATGCTATTTGATTCAATCGAAGATGAAGCTCAAACACTGATTACTGGCATTACTAACAATGCTAAAAAGGAAAACTCTGTTTTTGTGCCCGAGGAGGAGTTTAATCAAGCAATTGATGAAGCAAAACCGCGTATCGCCATAGATGCATCAACCCAACCCATAGAAGTCCCACTGTCATCGATTGTTTCTGCTGTTGGCTTTGAGTCATGGGAGAACGGGCGAGGCGATCTGAACAAGAAAGATGGCAAACGAAGCAGGGAAGTTATTCAAGATTATGCCTCGCGTCCGACCGAGATTCCACCAATTGAAGCAGCTCGCGCTGTAATATTACCAAACGGTGAAGTGGTAATAATGGCTGAGAATTCTCATAGAGTCGCCGCCGCTAAATTACGTAACCAACAGAGTATTAAGATTAAGTTTTTAACTATTAGTCGGGCAAAAGATACAGTAACGGTTTAATCCGTTTTAAAAAATCGCATTATATAAAAGATTTAAAAGCTATTTTAGGATTGCGTCAAAATCTAGACCTATATATATGCGAAGGTATATTACTTGGGGTAACAGCTCAACTTGCGGTATTTGATAGAATCACTTAGCCTCTTTGTAGCTATTCCCAATATTGCATAAGCATGATATAATATGTAAATGCAAGAACGATTGTTTACACCAGAAATTCACCAATCAAGTAATGCGGAAGTAGGACCTGAGCAATATACCTATTCAGTCCTCTCTACGGAAGAACTTCGAACCGAAGCTGTCACTTTAACAGATGGACTGATTTGGGAAATGATCGATAATCGTACCGATATCGCTCTCTTCTTAGACAAATCGGCACGTCCCGTATCTTGGATGGTAAAAGCTCTGTGGTCTCAGCTTGCACCTAACGTAGACAAAGACGGAGAGCCCTATGCTATGCCGGAGTTTAAATTTGTAAATATAGACCGGGAACAATGGGGCGCAGTTACCGGACGATCTGAAGATGAGGATGAGGGCATCGATATTAAT